>CAZQPD010000030.1:0-11921 GCA_964595235.1 uncultured Polaribacter sp. | reverse complement strand
CCGTCAGTAGGAGGGAAAAGCCCTTGGGGTACATTATTATTGACAAATCCCGGAAAAGACATATCCATATCTTGCACCAATTTCCATTGACCGGCAGCAGAATCATAGGCTATTTGGATAACAAAATTTTCGACTTCATCAATACTAAAGGGCGCTTCATATAAATTCTTTCCCCCATAGGTTCCATTCAATGAATATATCCCGCTAACCAGCTCACAGTCTTCAGTTATGTCCACTAAAATTTGGTCTTCTCCAAAACCATAGGACACATACATCTCTCCATCGTCTTCCGGTGATACGGGATACCAGCCTTTGAAAGGAGGGGAAACGCTTTGCGGGAAAATATGAGCATCAAACAATGCAGCCGGATAATTATCTCCGGTATATTGTACTTCCATGACCCAATATTCGGCATTAAAGAAAATATCCGCTTCGAATTGTCCGTTAGAGTCCGAATATTGATAATGATTTTTTCCATTGGTCTCTCCTGTCAAGGAATAAATGCCTGAAAGTGAAGCGTTTTCGCCATATATGGTTACTTGTATTTCTTCTTGGGCAAAGAGAATACTACCTGATAACAATAATAAAAATGTGATAAAATGTCTCATAGCAAAATTTGTTATGGTTTTTCTTTTCAAAGATACAAAAAAAGCTGCTCGATAGAGCAGCCTTTTTCAATATGGAATAGCCCGGAGTGATTACATATTAATCACACGGAATTCGGTTCTACGGTTGGCAGCGTGTTCGGCTTCGGAACATTTGACACCGTCGGAACAACGGTTTACCAAACGTGTTTCACCGTAACCTTTACCTACCAATTGGCTTCTGTCGATGCCTTTCGATACGAGGTAATTTACCACTGCTTGGGCACGTCTTTCGGAGAGCGCTTGGTTGCTGGCAGCAGAGCCTCTGGAGTCGGTATGGGAAGCGATTTCCACGGCTTTGCCATCGCGCAATATCGGAAGCAAGCGGGTATCGATGATATGCTTGGCTTCTGCGGTAAGGGTAGCGCTTCCGAGATTCCAACGGATGGGAAGCGGGTTGTATTCCAACAATTCACACTTTACTTCTTTCCAGCTGGTCAGACCACCTTTCTCGACCAATACGGATTTAGTAATGGTTTTGTATTGGGCAGGCACGGTGGTTTCGGTAACTGTAGCATCCTTATCGAGAACTGTTTTCTTGAGTTTGGCGGTTTTCGCCGGAACTTCATGCTCGATAGCTTGAGGCGGGGTTACCATTACAGTACGTTGGAATGTTTTGGTAACGGCAGGTATTTCCACTACTTGTGTGGTTTCGGGTGAGATATTGGTCACTTTGAAGGACTTGGTTACACCCGGGATATCTTTTTCCACAGTGGTAGGCGGAGTAGCCATCACGGTACGTTTGTAAGTTTTGGTAACAGCGGGGATTTCAATAACACGGGTTGTCGGAGGCTTGACCATTACTTTCTTTTTGATGGTTTTGGTCACTGCCGGAATCTCGATAACACGGGTTGTCGGAGGCTGTACCATTACGGTTTTCTTAACGGTTTTGGTAACGGCGGGCACGTCTATTGTACGGGTGGTCGGTGGGGTTACCATAACTTTTTTGGTAATGGTTTTGGTAACGGCGGGTATTTCTTTGATGACCGTTTTAGCAGGTTCTACCAATACTTTTTTAGTGTAAGTAGCATTTCCGCAAGTAGGATCGGAACCACCTTCCTGGTTACATCCCGGAGTGCGTTCCACACGTGCATCGCTGACGAGTTTGGTTGTGCTCACCGTGGTGAATTGAGCCGGTATGGCTTTATAACACCAGTAGCGGCAGTCGTAAGGATCGTTGGATTCACAATCGGGAGCTTTGTCACTCATTACCCATTGGGCGGATTTGGCTTTTACCTCGACGGTCTCGGATGAGCTTTCGAATTTGGCCGGAATCACTTTGAGTGTGGAGCCGAAATCGCGTTTTCTATAAGTAAAAGTTTCTGTTTTCCATTTGGCGGGAATCACGCTCATGGTTTGACCGGCTTCTTGTACTACAATAGTCTCGGTGCGGGTTTCCCATTTGGCGGGAACGATTTCCACACGGGTAGTGGCGGGTTGTACCACGATGGTTTCGGTGCGGGTTTCATACTTGGCCGGAACTACTTCCAACTTTTGGCTGGCTTCTTGTACCACGATTACTTCGTCACGTGTTTCCCATACGGCGGGAATTATTTCGAGTTTCTGACCGGCGGATTGTACTTCCACCTCGAAATTTTCGGTTTTATATTTGGCAGGTACTACGGATAATGTTTTACCGGGACCTTGCACCTCTACGTCCACAGTGCTGTAAGTAGTCTTGGCCGGAATTTTTTTCAACATTTGTCCGGGACCTTGGACTTCCACTTCGAAAGACCTCTTTTCATACTTGGCAGGTTGTACGCTCAATTCTTTGTAAGCGTCTTGTACGACAACCGTTTCATACTCGGTTTTATAGGTAGCAGGTACTACCGTCAGTTTTTTGTAAGCAGGACTAACTTCGATGGTTATGTCCTGGTTTTGCCATTTATCCGGGGTTTTACAACGGACGTAGCACTTGCCCGTCTCCGGATTGGTAGGCAGTTGTTGGGAGTAAGCCAAACCGCCTATCATTAATACCATTGATAGAAAAATAATTTTTTTCATTTGGGTTTTGATTTATTGTTAATAATGAAAACTGGGCAAATATAATCCATTTTTCTTTCAAATGAATGTATTTATTGTTGTTTTTTTAACAATGTACCGGATTTCTTAACAGCAAATCCTATAAAGCAGAGGCTTTTTTTATGTTAGGCTCTGCTGAAAATCACAGAAATGCCTGATTTTTTTAATTTGTGAGAGGACAGAATGTTAAGAAAATGCCCGGTGGACATTTCTAACCGGTGAGCCAGCCTGCCGCGCGGGCTGAAAAACTTCACCAACAAAAAAAATTTCTCACATTCGTTCGAAATGACACGGCACCCAACTATCAACTAAAAACTATCCACTCATAACTACAAAAGATTTCTCCCTCCGGTCGAAATGATACAAGTCCCTAACTATCAACTCATAACTCACAACTATCAACTATAAAAGACTTGTAAAAAAGAAAAATATGATTTTCCCGCAGATTTTACAATACCAAAATTAAGTAGATAAATACAAAAGGTATGGAAAAAATGATACTATCGAGACGGTCCAACAAGCCTCCGTGTCCAGGTAGGAGCGTTCCGCTGTCTTTTACCCCTGCTTGCCTCTTGAACATCGACTCTATCAAATCTCCCAACACCCCGAATACCCCGACTATTCCGGCGAATACAAACCAATGTACCGTACCGGGTGAACCTGAAAGTTTCGACATGATCCAAGCGGCGATGAAGGTAAAAAGCAGTCCGCCGGCAAAACCTTCCACCGTCTTGTTGGGCGAAATCGCAGGAAACAACTTATGTCTGCCGAACAATTTTCCCGTGATATAAGCAAATGTGTCTCCGGTCCATATCAGAACAAATATACCGAGGATGGTGCTGTGTATGTAGTGAAAATCGTGATTGATAAAAGGCACCAGTACCATAAGTGTGAACGGAACTCCTATGTACATTATGCTCAAAAATATTTTTCCCAACTGGGAAACCGCACGTACTTTCGTATGAAACAATACGGAGATAAATGAAGCAAAAAAGGAGAGGAACAACAGGATACCCGTGTATGCAGGTGTTTTTTCGAGGCTAAAATCATCTGCATTCCAAAGATTTACGAACACGAACATCAATGTGGAAATAAGGTAGGGAAATACGCTGTTCAAACCGATGAGTCTGTGAAACTCATACATACTGCCCACCATCAGCAAATAGAACAGGGCGATAAAGCTATACGAGTGATACCATATTCCGAAACTCAACAGTCCCACATACAGCGCACCCGATAGGATCCGGCGTGATAATTCGCTCATCGCTATAGATCTTCCCACAATATGAGGTATAAATTTTTCGAATTTAAATTTCCGTAATCCATAAATCCGGGATCTTTCTTGTCCGGGCGATAATCGGTGATGGCACTGATATTGGTGGGGATACGGTCTTGAAAACGGAATTTGATAGCGGTCAAGCCCTCGTCTTTGTTCCGGACGAACTGGCTGGTACGTGCGAAAACGATGAAGTTGGCGGGGTACATATTCAACCGTGTTTCACCCAATTGGTTGGATGAGAACATGATACTGCCGTCCGAAGCGATCAAATTTTCGCAGGGGGTATAGAATGCCACTGCCTGCTTATCCGTATCTATCCCTAATGATTTCAGATGATCTTGCAATCCGGGGTTCGTGCAGAATAGTGTTTCCCACCCGTTCTCCCGCATGATTTTTTTCAAAAAACCCAAACATTCATTTTTCTCGCTGCAATACAGCAATTTACCTCCTTTTTCAATAAAATTTGTCACAAAGGCATCGTCAATACTCTTCTCATCTTTTGAGGGTTCCTTTGCGGGTTCCGCCCGTTGTTGTTTTTTGCCGAATATGTTTTTAAAAAACTTTTTCATACAAGTAGAGCTATCTATCAGATTCTTCTCCACCGGTAGTATTTCCCTCCGGGGAAATGCCGGAAGTGTTTTCTGTATCCGAAGGGGCTTCTGCCTCCTCGATGCTGTCGTCTTTTGCAAATGGGCGTTTGCCGAAAATGCGTTCCAAATCCTCTTGGAAAATAACTTCTTTTTTCAGCAGTTCTTCTGCCAATACAGTGAGTTTTTCCTTATTGTCCCGGATAATTTTCAGGGCGCGTTGGTATTGTTCTTCCACGATGCGTGAAATTTCCTTGTCGATAAGTTCGGCTGTCTTTTCACTGTATGGCTTTGTAAACGCCATCTCATTCTGGGGGTCGTAGTACGTGATATTTCCCACCTTTTTGCTCAATCCGTAGATGGTCACCATGGCTCTGGCTTGTTGGGTGACTTTTTGTAAATCATTGAGTGCTCCGGTGGAAATTTTCCCGAAAATGACCTCCTCCGATGCCCTGCCGCCTAATGTGGCACACATCTCGTCGAGCATTTGGTCGGTTTTTACTATCATTCGTTCTTCCGGCAAATACCAAGCTGCACCTAATGAACGCCCTCTCGGAACGATGGTCACTTTCACCAAAGGAAAAGCGTGCTCGGTCATCCAACTCACCGTGGCGTGTCCCGCTTCATGATAGGCTACGGTACGGCGTTCGTCGTCGTTGACGATTTTGTTCTTCTTTTCCAGTCCGCCCACTATCCGGTCGATAGCATCCATAAAATCCTGCTGGAACACTTTTTTCTTATCCTTGCGTGCAGCGATGAGTGCCGCTTCATTACATACATTGGCGATATCGGCACCGGAAAATCCCGTGGTTTGTTTGGAAAGAAAATCGATATCCACATCCTCCGCCAGTTTTAACGGTTTCATATGTACCTTGAATATCTCTTTTCGCTCCTGACGGTCGGGTAGATCCACATAGATTTGACGGTCGAAACGCCCTGCACGCAGAAGTGCTTTGTCGAGAATATCGGCACGGTTGGTAGCAGCTATTACGATGACATTGGTATCGGTTCCGAAACCGTCCATTTCAGTCAACAATTGGTTGAGTGTATTCTCGCGTTCGTCGTTGCCGGTCAAATTATTCCTGCCACGGGCACGTCCGATGGCGTCTATCTCATCGATGAATATGATGGAGGGGGCTTTCTGTTTTGCCTGTTTGAACAAATCCCTGACCCGTGAAGCTCCCACGCCGACAAACATCTCGACAAAATCCGACCCGGACAACGAAAAGAACGGCACATTGGCTTCGCCGGCTACGGCTTTTGCCAAGAGGGTTTTACCCGTCCCGGGAGGTCCGACCAACAAGGCTCCTTTCGGTGTCTTACCGCCGAGTGCCGTGTATTTCTTCGGGTTTTTTAGAAAATCCACTATCTCCGCCATTTCCATCTTGGCTTCTTCCAGTCCAGCTACGTCTTTGAACGTGATTTTTACTTTTTGGTTCGGGTCGAACAATTTGGCGCGGGATTTTCCAATGCTGAATATTTGGGCTCCACCGCCGCCACCGGCACCTGACATCCTGCGCATGATATAAAACCATATCGCCAATAAGAACACGAAGGGCAAAACATTTCCCAATATCATCATCCAATCACTCGTGGCTTCCAGCCGGTATGATATCAACTTTCCTTCCTTTTTTGCCTTGTCCAATTCCTCTTGGAACAATTGTAAATCACCAAAACGGAACAAATAATAAGGGGTCTTTACTTTCTGCCCGAACATCCCACCGGTATCGGCAGCTGCATGTTCGGGGTCTTGTTCGGCTAATTCCCGCTTTACAAATGCAGTGGCTATCCTCTTTTGGTCGAATATTACCACACTGTCTATCGCGGATTCCCACAAATATTGCTGGAATTGTGATAAGGATATCTCATGAGGATTGTGTTCGGAATAGTTGTTTTGATACAACAAATAACCGAAAAACAACAACAACCCGATATACAACCAATTGATACCTTTCGGTTTTTTTATATCCGGCATATCCGGCTTTTGAAAAGGTTTTTTTCCGCCGGACGGAGGACGCCCGCCCCTGTTGTCCTCCTGAATATTCTTAGGACTCTTATTCTTAGTCTGTCGTTTATCACTCATAGGCGCTTAAACTAAGGTTTGTGAAATATGTGTTATGCCTGCATCTCCCCACAAGCCTTCTATATCGTAATGCTTGCGTACCGGTTCTTGAAATATATGTACCACGACATGAATATAATCCAGCAATATCCATTCTGCTACTTGCGCTCCTTCTACATGCCACGGTTTTTCTTTTGTGGTTTTACTGACTTCTTTTTCGATAGCCGATGCTATTGCGGCAACGTGGGTATTGGAAGTACCGGAACATATGATAAAATAATCACAAACGGTGTTCTCTATACCACGCAGATCCATCAATACGATATCTTGTGCCTTGATATTTTCAGCTTCCCGTATTATTTCCGTTACCAACCTGTCTGTCGAAATATGGGTTTTTATCATGTATATTAATTAATAGTTGGCTACAAAGGTAATGAAAATCATTTTTCCGGTTTTGACTTTTTTCTTAGTTTTACTCTCACATAAAAAACCGTCTTTATTTGTATATTATCAAACTCCATACCGTTGATTCCACACAAAAATACTTGAAAAAATATATAGAAAAACACACGCCGGAAAATTCCGTGGCAGTGGTCGCCGGATTCCAAACTTCAGGTATAGGAACAAATAATACCAAATGGTTTTCAGAAAAAGACAAAAACCTGTTATTCAGTATTTTCCATTATAATACAATTATTGATGCCAAGCGTTTTTTCGACTGGAACAAGGCTGTGTCGCTAGCATTGATATATGTTTTGAAAGATTATTACGGTCAAATACGTATTAAATGGCCGAACGACATAATGGCAGACGGGCGCAAATTAGCCGGATTTCTTACAGGAAGTACCGTTAAAAACGATAAACTTCACGACTTGATTACGGGTATCGGTATTAATATCAACCAAATGACTTTTCCTGCCGGAGCCGGAAACCCGGTTTCCTTGCGAATTCTCACCGGAAAAACATACAACCTGGATTTTCTTGCGGATTCATGGATTCCGGATATGGCAAACCATACGGAAAAACTGATAAAAAGTTCCCGGTTTTTACATGACGAATATATCTCTCATCTGTTTCTTTTCAATGAAATCCACGAATTCAAAACCGTTTCAGGCGAACCATTCACGGGAAAAATCACCGGTATTTCACATGACGGAAAACTACAAATTGAAACCCCGAAAGGCAAGTTGCGGGAATTTTCCATGAAAGAAATTCAATTTTAACCAATGCTGCGCAGAAAACCACGCAAGCGCCTTCATTCCATCATACGGATAACTTTCATCAAAGCCGGATATTTTCGCCGCCGGACGGGTGATTTCCGGAATATTTCCACGAATGTCTTTTCCGTCAGATGATGCCAATCCTCTTTCGACATTTCCAACAAGCCTGCGGCGGGTGTATATTGAGGTTCTCTATTGGGTATGGAAAACCGGTTCCAAGGGCATACCTCCTGGCAAATGTCACATCCGAAAATATAATCCCCCATTTGCCCCTTGTAAGCTGCGGGAATTTCTCCTTTTAGTTCCGTGTTCAGATAGGAAATACAACGGCTGGCATCTATCATATTCATTCCCGGCAAAATAGCACCGGTAGGACAGGCTTCCACACAGAGGTTGCAACTGCCGCAATGGTTGGCGGTAAAGGGTGTGGAATAATCCCTAATACCTGCTGTGGTAAATATTATCCCCAAAGAAAAAAAACTTCCTTTTCGCTTTTGCAATAACAGGCTGTTCTTTCCTATCCAGCCCAATCCGGCGCGTACCGCCCAGGCTTTCTCCATTACGGGAGCCGTATCGACGAACACGCGACTGCGGGAGCCGGGCACTTGCTCTTCGATATAGGCGGACAAACCGTACAGTTTTTTCTTTATCACTTCGTGATAATCCCTGCCGTAAGCATACCGGGCTATTTTGTAGGTTTTCTCCGGCATTTCCCGGAGGGGATAATAATTGTACGATACCACTATGATACTTTTCAGCCCGTCCATCATTTGGTGCGGGTCTATGCGTTTTTCGAAGTTCCGCTCCATATACCCCATGGTGCCGTGGTATCCCGATCGAAGCCAAAATTCCAATCTGCGGGCTTCTTCTCCGAGTAGAGCGGGACGGGTAATTCCACAGCTGTCAAATCCTATTTCCTTCGCCTTTTGACGGATTTGTATAGCGGTAACGGTATGTGTGCCGGACCTGTTCACGAGGCAAATATACATCGATAAAAAAAGCGGAACCACAAGGGTTCCGCTTTATCATCCGGTTATTTGAATACCGGAATTATTTCAATACGAGTTTGCGTTCTATCTGGCGTCCGTTTACCTGCAGTTTTACAAAGTAAACACCGGTATTATAATGGCTCATATCGATAGTGTAAACATTGTGTTCGCTCTCTATGTCGCGGCTTATCACGAGTTTACCTGTCATATCCACTACTTCGAGACGGGCATTGTGTTCGCCTTTCCAAGCTATGTTGAACACACCGCCGGACGGGTTCGGATATACACCGAGATAACCGAGCATTTCGTCTGTGACGGCACTGGTGTCATCGGTAAAGCGTACTTCGAACCTATCATTGATGGCACTGCCTTCGGCAGAAGTAAAGGTATAAGCACCATCGCTCAAGTTGTGAATGGTATTCGTATAGTTGTCATAGAGGTAAACCGTTTGACCGTTATCGGCGAATATACCGTCGGTTCCGGTGAGTTCGATGACGTAAGTACCTTCTTGTACGATTTGCATACCGAGCGGTACGATTCTGTTTTCGTCGAATGCAGACATACCTTGTATGGAGATATGTTTGTCCACACCTTCGATGACGGAATAGAAATCGGTATCCTCTCCGAGGAATTTTCGTACACCGTCATAGCTGTCGAAATCGTCGGAAGCCCCGGGTAAGAAAGCTAATAATATATATCTATCATCTCCTTGAACACCTTGCATTTGCATTTTTAGCCAGATACGGTCACGTTCCTGTGTGGGTGTATGGAAATCGGAGTTGTTTCCGCTCACCCTGTGGGCGTTTCTAAATGTTACGTTGCCGGCTGTATTTGCTTCACAAGTGAATCCCTGGCAGGAAGCTACATATTGAGTGGGTGCGGGACCTCCGGAACCAGCCGGAACACCACCCGTTCCTACGACATATTGTGCATAATCGGCATTGTCAAACCCATAGAGGTAGTTCGGGTCTGTACCCAAAGCAATAGCTGTATTGTGTGTCCAGAATCTGAAAGTAGTTCCGAGAACACCGCTGTTATCGGGTTGGAACAATTCCAGGTCAATAGCCGACGGGTAAGGATTACCTATCAGGTTTTCGTTATTGGAAGCATCCGCCGGGTCGTTGTCGGTGACCACAGGTACGGTGATGTCTCCGTAATTAAAAGGTCCGTCGAAATAAACGTCATCGATATTACCATTGGACCAGGTCGAAGTATCGGAGTCAAACGGCAGATCAGCTGCCGCTCCGAGAATGGCGTATCCTACACCGGGCTGCATAGTGCCGGTAGCATGACTCCAATCATCCCCTTCATCATCATAGGTGTCCGCAGGGCTGGAATCATTGAAGTTAGCCGTTTCGAGTGTCCACATATAGTTCGGATCACATGCGTTGCCTGTGGTATTATCCGCCAAATCCGAAAGCGACATCGTGGATGACGGCGACGAGAAGTAGGTATAGTCATACTCGTGGTAAGGTGTGGTTTTTCTTTCTGTGGTAAAGGTACCCGAACCGTCCACAATACCGAGAGGATCTACCTGTACGAGTGAGCCTTGGTCGGCAATGAATATTTCACCTTCATTGATGAAATCGCTTTCTACCACATAGGTTTCTCCGGTATCTATCCACATTGCAGCCCCGGCATTAATAATCAAGGTACAGCAGTTGATTTCACCGGCTAGCATATAATCTCCTGCCAAGACAGCGGTATCATTGGAAGTGGGCGCTCCCAAATCCCATGAGGTTCCGTCCCAAGTAGTGACGATACCATTGCAGGGATTTTCGCGTATCATCACATCGTCCACTACGTTGGCGTGACCCCAGTTGTTTATACCTTCGAAAGCCACTTTACAAGTAGTGGAAACAGTCGCAGGCAGAGGCAACATCCTATAGGTCCACTTATCGATATCATCGGTAAAATATGCGATTTCGGTCCAAGTGACTCCGTCATCCGTACTGAAATATACCTTCAATTCATTTTGATCAGTTCCCCAAGCTTCTTGCCCGAACCAGAAGGTCAGGACAGGATTAGTTAAAGATGACAAATCTATGGTAGGTGATACGAGTTTGGTTACCGGATCATTGGATGCGTTTAGGCTTACGAAACGGGCATTCAGAGAACCGTTGTGGGCGGTATCAATAGATCCGTCGCTAGAACCTGTATCATAAGTCCAGTCAGCTGTTCCGGTAACATATTCGTTTGTCCAACAATCCCGTGTCATACTATCGTCTTCGAAAGTCTCGATAAACGGAAATGTTGTAACCGTGCTACAAAGCGTATGGAAGGATGACGCCAGCGACCAGGTACTATATACCGCATGGGTACAATCGGCTTGTACATACCAATCATAATTGGTATTTCCGGTAAGACCTGTCAATGTAAAAGGATTGGATGTAACGGTAATCTGTGTTCCCGTACCATCACCGGGGATAAATCCGGCAGGTCCGTATTCGATAATCCATTGGGTAGCCGAGCCGTTTTCCGTCCAGCTCAAGTCCGCACTTTCATCCGTGATGTTGGTTTCGGCGAGATCGGTGGGCGCCGGGCAGGTAGCACAGGCAGTTAATCCATTGGGTACCGCCGGATTTCCTATATCGCCCGGGATATCTCCACCGGCTCCTTCGTCTGCTATTGGGTTATCGGCTTCGTCATAGACAACATACTCATTCTCATATGAATATAAGCCTTCCGTATAATCAAAAGTAAGGACATCGTCAACATCGACCGGAATGTCATAAGATTCAGGACCGGATCCATTGTTGAGTGTTAAATCGTCATAATACAAGGTGCCGTTGATATATACATCCAAAGTACCTCCGTTCCAACCGTCTCCGAAAGAATCTATCAAATCTACGGTAAAGAACCCACAAGACCCGGGTGTAAGGAAATTATCTCCTGTAGCAGCAGAACTTGTATTGCCTCCACCACAATCGGCAGTAACCTGCCATTCGTATTCCGTCTTACCGGTAAGACCGGTAAGTGTATAAGAAGTAGCACCGGCAGCCGTAGTAGCATTATTCCAAGTTGCAGTACCTACTTCACGCCATTCTACCAAATAGGTAGAAGCACCTGCGTTGTTATCCGTCCAGGATAAATCGGCTGTAGTCTCCGTAATATTGGA
>CAZQPD010000029.1:0-5502 GCA_964595235.1 uncultured Polaribacter sp. | reverse complement strand
TTTTTTTTATTTTTTTTCAAAAATTATTTCCCGCTGGGGACGAGAGGGAAAAAAGCGTATTTTTGTCCGGATATTGCGAAATTCACCGGACATGAGAATATTTAAATTCGGCGGTACTTCCATACGGGATGCTTCACATATTGTTCGCATTGCAAAGATACTCAAATCGGAAGGAACAGAGAACCTGGTTATGGTCGTTTCCGCTATGGGAAAAATGACCAATGCTTTCGAGTCACTTATTCCTTTTGAGTTATCTGATGCGGAAAGACGGAAAAGGATGCGTAGCATCAGAAAATACCACGATACCATCATCGAAGGGCTGGAAATACATACACCGGAACTCGATTCGGAATTGGACGGTATTTTCGACACCATATCCGGCATACTGAAAGACACCCGGCTTTCCTACGACTGCCGCTACGACCGGGTGGTGAGCTACGGCGAAATCATTTCATCACTCATCATCCATACCTATTTGTCCGGGCAAGGCATCCCACCCGTTCTCCTCGATGCGAGAAAAATACTGCATACCGACGGGCGCAACCGCAAAGCGCAGGTATTGTGGAAAGAGACCTGCCGCAACATCCGGGAACACATCAACGCCGCCGGCGGATTCTACCTTACCCAAGGATTTATCGGTGGTTCGGAACGCGGAACCGTTACACTCGGCAGGGAAGGTTCCGACTACACAGCTGCCGTATTCGGATACTGTACAGATGCGAGCAGTGTAACTATCTGGAAGGACGTCCCCGGAGTGTACAATGCAGACCCCAGGTACTTCGATCAGTACCGGCTATTGGATGAAATCTCTTATAACGAAGCCCTCGAAATGGCTTTCTACGGCGCCAGCATCATCCATCCTAAAACCATCAAACCCCTACAAAACAAAAACATACCCCTGTATGTGCGCTCTTTCCTGAACAGCAACAACCCCGGAAGCAAAATAGCCTCACAAATCACCGACATCCCCGTACCGAGATACATTCTCAAAAAAAATCAAATCCTGCTGTCGATAGCCACCCGGGATTTCTCTTTCATTATCGAAAAACACATCAGCCGCATTTTCGACCTGTTTGCCCGGAACGGCATCACGGTAAACCTCATCCAGAATTCAGCCATCAGCTTCAGTGTTTGCCTCGAGGACCCGCTCAACGGTTTCGAGCGTATGATAGCGGAACTCCAAAAGGAATTTTATATCCGTTACAACAAACACGTAAGCCTCCTCACCATCCGCCATATCGACGAACAGGTTTGGGATGAGATATTGGAGAAAAACAAAGTGCTGTTAAGTCAAAAAACCGGAAAAACCGCCCAATTCGTCATTTCTCACTCCGCTCCGTAGCGAAATGACATGCGCCTTACTAAAAACTAAACACTATCAACTATCAACTAAAAAAGTTTTTCAGCAGACCCAAAATAACCTAATCCCGTTTGCGTTTTTTCCTAAACAAACGGAACACCCCCCACCCCATTATCAACAGCAGGACTATTGCCAGCACGGGTAGCCATACGGACAATAGCGACATGATGACGGACATCACGGATTCCACCATCGAAACCAGGGGATTTGCCAATCCGCCGGTGGTAGCTGTTGAGGCAATCCGCGCAGCGGAAGTGGAAGTTTGTACGGCGGTAGCCGTACCACCTCCGGCAATGATAGCCAATGCCCACATAAGAGCAGGACTCATATCCGTAAGCGTGGATGCCATGAGCATAGTACCCGCCACAACTGCCAAGGGTACCGCTATACTATCCAGCAGATGATCCAACCACGGCACTAAGTAAGCACCGGCCTCCAATACCGTTGCCACCCCCAGGCTGATCATAGCGGCGGAGCTTCCCACCCAGGCGAAATTTTCATTGAGGGGTACCACCCCGAAATGCGAAGCCACACTCAATACCAACAAGGGTACAAATATCCTGAATCCGGCAGCTGCCGCCAATCCTATCCCGGCAATAATACTGATGATGAGCTCTTGTGTCATGGTGGGTTCGTATTTCTATTCATAAGCATGCCGGTAACTCTGCCCGGACAATATCTTATACATATCCTTCTCCAATGTCTCCACCGGATATTCGACGATACGGTGAAGCTCCTTTCCTTTGCGGTAGAATATAAAGGTAGGAACCCGTTCTACTTGCAATTTTCCCAGCGTGGCAGGCACTTCCATTTGGCGGTTTACCGCCGCCATTTTCAGACGGCTGTAATCGAAATGCGCCATATCCAATATTTTGTAAAAATGCGGCACCTCCCTGCGGCTGTCGGAACACCAGGTGCCCATCACCGCTTTGATTGTGATTTGTTCGTCAGCCAACAGTTTTTTGATGCCGGCTACCACACGGGCATCCGCCACATAGCCGTTGTATTCCCGGTCAAACCAGGAAACGAACGGGGGTTTTAGAAAATCGGTTTTGGTGACGATACCCGTCAGATTCCCATCTGCGTCTATCCGGGGAACAGTGGATACTGGCTTTGTAGCGCAAGAAACCCATAACAATACTGTCAATATCAGGCTAAAATATTTCATAACAAGTTGATTTATAATTATGCCAAATGTCCAAAAAATTTATAGGAAATCACTATCGCCGCAATGATTCCCGCAAGGTCGGCTACCAAACCCAGTACAGCTGCATTGCGTATGTTTTTTATTTTTACCGAGCCGAAATACACCGCCAATACGTAGAAAGTCGTTTCGGTAGAACCCTGCAATACCGAGGTCAAATGCCCCACGAAACTATCCACGGCGGACTTGTCGGCGCCCCAACTCTCTATCATCAATGCCCGGGCACCTCCCCCGCTCAACGGCTTCATAAACGCCGTGGGAAGCCCTTCGACAAACCGGGCATCCATCCCGGCGGATTCTACCACAAAACGCAACATACCGGTAAGCCAGTCCATAGCTCCTGACGAGGTAAAAACTCCAATGGCTACCAACATGGCAATGAGGAACGGAATGATATTGACCGCTACCTTGAACCCGTCTTTGGCTCCTTCTATGAATGCGTCATAGACATTGATTTTCTTCAACATACCCGCTATGATAAACGAAATGATGACACCCAACAGCAACAAATTGGTTATCAATCCGGAGTAGTGCTCCATCTCTGCCGGCGGCAACCCGGAGAGGAAATATACCAATCCGCCGAACAACAACACCGCACCGCCGAGATAGGCGATGATGACGGGCTGTAACAAATTGATTTTCTGCACCAAAGCCGTTACCACCAAACCTACCAAGGTAGAAATAAACGTAGCTATCAGTATGGGGATAAACACATCGGTGGGATTCGCAGAGCCGGCAGTGGCACGAAGTGCCAATATACTGACGGGAATCAACGTCATACCACTGGTGTTCAGCACGAGAAACATGACCTGTTCATTGCTCGCCGTGTCCTTATGCGGATTGACGCTTTGAAGTTCTTTCATGGCTTCCAATCCCATAGGAGTAGCGGCATTGTCCAGCCCCAACATGTTTGCCGAAAGGTTCAACACCATCGCTCCCATGGCGGGGTGGTTGTCGGGCAATCCCGGGAACAGCCGTTTGAACAAAGGGTTCATCATACGGGACAAAATACGGATAACACCGGCTTTCTCCCCTATTTTCAGAATACCCATCCACAGTGCCAAAATACCCGTCAATCCGAGTGAGAGTTCAAAACCCAATTTCGCCCGTGAGAATACGGCATCCATCATACGGGCAAAGACTTCCGCATCCCCGCCTGCCAGCCATTGCCAGATACCCGCCACGAAGGCAACGAGAAAAAAACCAACCCATATATAATTCAGTGCCACGAGATTATGTTTTTTGGTTGATAAAAGCCTCCCGTACTTTCTTGTACAAGTTCGACGAATAGACGAATTGTACCACGTCCTGGTTTTCTGTGGTAAATATTTCCTCTTTGGTGCCTTCCCATGCTTTGACACCGTCTTTGAGGAATACGATTTTGTCCCCGATTTCCATCACGGAATTCATATCGTGGGTATTGATCACGGTAGTGATGCCGTATTCCAGGGTGATTTCCCGTATCAGGTTATCGATGACGATAGCGGTCTGTGGGTCCAATCCGGAATTGGGTTCGTCGCAAAATAAATATTTGGGATTCATCACGATAGCCCGCGCTATGGCAACTCTTTTTTTCATTCCTCCGGACAATTCGGACGGATATTTGGCGTTGGCATTTACGAGTTTGACGCGGTCGAGTACGAAGTTGACGCGGTCGAGCATTTCGGATTTGGGTTGCGAAGCGAACATTTTCAGCGGGAACATGACATTTTCCTCCACGGTAAGTGAATCATACAGGGCGCTGCCCTGAAATACCATCCCTACTTCCTTGCGTATTTGACGTTGTTCGCGTTTGTCCATAGCCAGGAAGTCGCGCCCGTCGAATGAGATACTGCCACGCTCGGGCACATACAAGCCCAACATGGACTTGATAAACACGGTTTTTCCGGAACCGCTCTGCCCGATGACCAGACTGGTTTTGCCTTTTTCAAATGTGGTGGAAATGCCCTTCAGCACTTCGTGCCCACCGAATGACTTATGAATATCTCTTACCTCTATCATTATCCGAGAAGCATTTGGGTGAGGAAATAATTTAACAGAATAATGACCACACTGGTCCATACCACGGCTTTGGTACTGGCTCTACCCACTTCCAATGCCCCGCCTTGTACTTTGTGTCCGTGATAGGCGGATACGGTGACGATGACGAAGGCGAATACCAGGGTTTTGATGATAGCGTATTTCAAAAAATAGGGATTAAACTCGAGACGGATGCCGTAAATATAGTCCTCCGTCAGGAACAAATCAGTGATGATACCTGCCACCCAACCGCCGAGAATACCCAATATCATGGACAATACCACAATGACCGGATAGAAAAAGAGCGCTGCGATGACCTTGGGCAAGACGAGGTAATTCAGCGAATTGATCCCCATGATTTCCAAGGCGTCAATCTGCTCGGTAACCCGCATGGTACCGATACTCGAAGTAATGTAAGAGCCCACCTTTCCGGCGAGAATCACCGACATAAAGGTAGGGGCAAATTCGAGAATCAACGAGCGCTTGGTAGCAAATCCTATCAGATAGCGGGGTATGAACGGGCTATCGACATTGAGTGCCGTCTGGATGGCGACCACTCCGCCTACGAAAAAAGCGATAAACGAAGTGATACCCAGTGATTTCAGCCCCAAATCATCAATTTCGCGCACCAGCATTTCCCAGAAAACAGACCACTTCTGCGGTCTGCGGAACACCTGCGTCAACATGAGAAAGTACTTCCCGATATGCTCGAAATACGATATCATTTCTATTATTCTTATTCCAGTCTTTTTATATTTTCAAAAATAGTAAAATTTGTCAAAGACTCAGGTTTGTTTTTTTAGTATTCTCCACAACTATAAAAAAAACCACCGTCTTTTCCTAAACGAAAAGCGGTGGTTCAGTATATTAGGTGTTATTTTGTTATTTCTTCTCTTTTTCCTCTTTGAGTGTATCGAAC
>CAZQPD010000028.1:0-7360 GCA_964595235.1 uncultured Polaribacter sp. | reverse complement strand
GTAAGACCGGTAAGTGTATAAGAAGTAGCACCGGCAGCCGTGTAGCATTATTCCAAGTTGCAGTACCTACTTCACGCCATTCTACCAAATAGGTAGAAGCACCTGCGTTGTTATCCGTCCAGGATAAATCGGCTGTGGTTTGGGTGATATTTGAAACTGCTAAATCCGTTGGTTCCATACAACTGGGGAGAGGTTCATTAACCACATCATCCAAATAAACATAATACAGGTAGTTACCATAATAATGCCAAGCAAAATAAATAGTTTGTCCTACATAGGCACTTAAATCGACAGTTGTTTTTTGCCAGTCGCTGTTCGAAAGAGTTACAGCCGTCCAAGTACTTACATCAGTTGATGTCTGTCCGGCTGTCGAAATACCCCATTCCAATAGTTCACCCAAAGTATTGTGTTTCCTATGCCAAAATGATATTTGGTCATTTACACCGGCTTGAACCGTAATTGCCGCAGTAAACAAATACTGGTTGTAGTTAGTTGATGAATTAAAGGAACTAAAACGGGCTGATAAAGAGCCTCCCGCAGTATGATTTTGACTACTACTTTGTGTAATGTCATTTGAAGTGTCAGGCGTTTCCTTTACCCATCCGGAGGGTAAAAAAGTTCCCTCAAAGTCTTCTGTAAACTGCGCCTTCCCTTGCCAGCCAATTACAGTCAGCAAAAGTGATAGTAAAAAGATAATTTTTTTCATAACCTCTTGATTTTAAATTAATAAACTTCTCTCTCTTTCAAACGGACTTCCGTCCGGAAAAATTTTTCCTATAAATTTTTAGGATTTTAACAGACAAATGTATAAATAATTCTTAAAACAGAGCCTATTTTCACTCAATTTAACATTTATTGTAACAACTTTGACATGATATGTGTCAGGTTTTCCCGGGCATAACGCTCCACGCCTGCTGTCGCAGCAATAAGTTTTCCTCCGGTAAAGGCATGATAATACTCCAGTATCCCTTTTTTCAACTGCCGTTTGTCCTCGAAATCCACGAGAATACCACAGTTCGTCTGCTTGATAATACGCTCCAAATCACCGCCTTGCGGGGCTATTGCCAATACGGGTTTTCCCGAGCGCAAGTACTCGAATATCTTGCCGGTCAGAATACCTTTTGCACCGGGTACCCGGTTGACAAATAACAAGAGAACCGCACTACCGGACAGCACTTTTTCCATTTCATCATAGGGCAAATAATCCGTAATTTCGACATATCCGGTCAGTTCATGCCGCCGGATACTACGTTTTACCTCCGGAGCGGTGTTTCCTATCATTTTCAACCGCAAATGCTTTCCGAACCCCGGTACTTCGTCTATGAGTTCCCTTAGCGCTTCCCAAAATATTTCGTGGTTCCTGTCAGCATTGAGAGTGCCTGAATGGGTCATTACAAAATATTTGCCCGTATAGGGTTCGGGCGGTACCACTTCCCCGTCGAATCCGTTGGTAATGACATGACAATTCTTATTGTACGGAAGGTACTTTTTTCGCATCTCCTCACTTACCACGGTGACCACATTGGCTTCACTCAATACGGTGCTCTCCAATTTCCGGTGACGGGCATAATTCACAGGGGTCAATGGCAGCTTGTGGAAGTAATCGATATCCGTCCATGGGTCGCGGAAATCCGCCAACCATCTGATGCCGGTCTTACGTTTGAGGTTTCGCGCTATCACATGGGTACTGTGCGGGGGTCCGGTACTGACTATCATATCCACCGGATGTTCTTTGAGGTATTCTTTCAGAAAACGTACCGAAGGCTTTATCCAAAATTTCCGGGCGTCGGGGACAAAATAATTGGCACGTACATAAGTCAAAAAACGTTGCCACATACCGGGATTGCCGGGCAACATCCCCGCCCCTTGCTCCTGTGCTTTCCGGATAAAATTCCCCGGCTCCCATATCCTGCCGCGCAACACGGTAATACCGGGCGGAACGTGCTTCTCCAATTTTTCGTCAATCACGGGATAGGCGGCACCACCGGCTGTATATACAACAGGTTCTATTCCATAGCGCCGGAAATATTTTACAAAAAACAACCACCGCTGTACCCCGCTGCCTCCCGCAGGGGGCCAATAGTATGTTATGATTAATACCTTTTTCCTTTTTCTTATCCTTTTCTCTATCATTGCCCACAATATCTGAATACCGGGTAAAGTTATGGATTTTTCTTTTATTTGCAGAACAACAAACCGCTAATTCATGCAAGTCACGCCCGTCATTATCGACCACCGGGATTCGTTCACCTATAATATTGTAGAATTAATCCGCCGCATTTCCGGACGGAGTCCGGTGGTAATTCCTTATTCGAATATCCACCGTTATTCTCCGGAGGATTTCTCACACATCATTTTATCCCCGGGACCGGGACATCCGGAAGAATACCCGGAGAGCATCCATTGGTGGGAGGCTGCCGGAGGGGAAAAACCCCTGTTGGGTATATGTCTCGGGCACCAATTGATAGCCCGGCGCTTCGGAAGCCCGCTGTACCGCATGCCCACACCGGTTCACGGAGTCCCCGTACCGGTAAAACACACCGGCAAAAGCCGGTTATACCGTAATATCCCGGAAACATTTACCGCCGGATTGTACCATTCCTGGGCGGTGGACAGAAAGGCATTCCCGGAGGTATTGCGCATCACTTCGTCCGGGCTTACCGGAAATATCATCATGAGCCTGGAACACCGCAACCTTCCCGCATTCGGATTGCAGTACCATCCGGAATCATTTATGACCACTCATGGGGAAACCCTCATCCGTAATTTTCTATCCATCCGCTCCAAACCGTGAAAGCGAAGGAATTCATAACGACGATGAACCACCTGACCGTCAATGGAATACCCTACGTATTCCTGGTGGATTTCGAGCGGAAAAAACCTTTGATTTTCACTATCGAACAAGCCCGGAAGCACGGATTTTACATCGACTTCCACACTGCCGCCAGCCACCGGAATACCTCCATAGCCTCCGGCAAATTCCCCTTACGCTTTTCCCCCGTTCCGTACCCACGGTATCACAAGGCTTTTTCACTGGTGCACGAACATATCCGGAACGGGGATACATACCTGCTGAATCTGACTTTTCCGACTCCCGTAAATACGCCTTTTTCCCTCCGGGAAATTTTTCTCCGGGCTAATGCACCATATAAGTTATTATACCGGGATTCTTTCGTGTGTTTCTCCCCGGAAATATTTATCAGGACTTCCGGGAACCGCATTTCGTCTTACCCGATGAAAGGCACCATAGACGCCTCGATTCCCGGCGCGGAAAAACGCCTGCTCGACGACCCGAAAGAAACTTACGAACACAATACCATCGTAGATCTGATACGCAATGACCTCTCTACCGTTGCCACAAGGGTAAAAGTGGAAAAATACCGGTACACAGACCGGATATCCAGTCTGCAAGGAGACATACTTCAAGCCAGTTCCGTCATCAGCGGGGAGTTGCCGCAGGATTGGCGGAAAAATGCCGGAACATGGTTTTGGAAATTGCTCCCCGCCGGCTCGGTAAGTGGTGCTCCCAAAGCGAAAACACTGGAAATCATCCGCCGGGCGGAAACGGGAAAACGCGGGTATTATTCCGGTGTATTCGGCAGGTTCGACGGCGAAAATATCGACTCTGCCGTCGCTATACGATATATCGAAAAAAAATCCGGGAAAATGTATTACCGGAGTGGCGGGGGAATAACTTTTCTCAGTGAACCCAAAGAAGAATATCATGAACTCATACGGAAAATATACTTACCCTTTGTTTGAAAGCATCCTGGTAAAGGACGGAAAAATACCGCACTTATCCTGGCACCAACAACGGGTAACGTACAGCTACGAACAATTGTTCGGCGGGGCATGTCCGTTCGATTTGCAACGGATATTAAGCATTCCGCGGCAATGCCGCGAAATGGGGACAACGTACAAACTGCGTTTTTTCTACCATGCCACCGGTTATGATACGGATTGCAGCCCCTACCACCCACGCCGGATACGGAATTTTGCGCTCGTCACTTCGGATGATACGGACTATCCGCTCAAATATACCGACCGTACCGCTTTGGAAAGATTGCGAAAAAAATCGGGAGCGGACGAAATCATCATCGTGCGGCGGGGGATGATTACGGATACCTCTTTTTCGAATTTGGCGTTTTTCGACGGGACGGAGTGGCATACCCCACATTTGCCATTGCTACGCGGAACGGCACGCGAAAGGTTGCTACGGCAAGGTGTCATCCGCGAAAAACCCATTTATCCGGAAACGCTGGACAGGTATTCCCGTTTTTCTCTTATCAATGCCCTGCTCGAATGGGGACAACAGGAATTTGACACCGCTTTGATACACGGCGGGTAAATGTACCGCCGCATCCGGGCATCGGGGATATTTCTTACCTTTGCCTTTTACTTGAAATAAAAAACAAGACGAATGAACAAAGAGTCGCTTAACTTTATCGAGCAAATCATCGAAGAAGATTTGGCAAACGGATTGGACAGGAGAAAACTGCGGTTCAGGTTTCCACCCGAACCCAACGGGTATTTGCACATCGGACATGCCGCTTCCATTTGTTTGAATTTCGGATTGGGGAAGCGTTATAATGCGCCGGTTAACTTGCGTTTCGACGATACGAATCCGGTAAAGGAGGAACAAGAGTACGTCGATGCCATCAAGCGGGACATCGCTTGGTTGGGCTTTCAATGGGACAAAGAACTCTACGCCTCGGACTATTTCGACCAATTGTACGAATGGGCGGTCATGCTGATAAAAAAAGGGCTCGCCTATGTGGATGACCAAAGTTCGGAGGAAATAGCCGCTCAAAAAGGAACCCCTACCGAGCCCGGTGTGAACTCCCCGTACCGCGACAGGAGTGTGGAAGAGAACCTCGACCTGTTCGAACGGATGAAAGCAGGTGAATTTCCCGAAGGGTCCCGCGTCCTTCGCGCCAAGATAGACATGAGCCATCCCAATATGCACATGCGTGATCCCGTCATGTACCGTATTTTGCACAAGCCCCACCACCGTACCGGCACGAAATGGAAAATCTATCCTATGTATGACTGGACTCACGGGGAATCCGACTATATCGAAGGTATTTCGCACTCGCTCTGCACCCTGGAATTCAAACCGCACCGTCCCTTGTACGAATGGTTTGTAGAACAAGTAGCCGAGCCCGGAAGACTTATTCCAAAACAACGGGAATTTGCCCGCAGGAATATGAGCTATACCGTCATGAGCAAGCGCAAGCTCCTTCAACTCGTCGAAGAAGGGCACGTTACCGGATGGGACGACCCGCGCATGCCTACGCTATCCGGGTTGAGACGCCGGGGCTATACCCCCGAATCCATCATTGAGTTCAGCGAACGGGCGGGTATAGCCAAGAGGGACAACGTAACCGATGTCGCCCTGCTCGAATATGCGGTACGCGACGACCTGAACAAAAAAGCCCCCAGGGTAATGGTAGTACTCGACCCCGTCAAACTCGTCATTACCAATTTCCCCGAAGGGGAAACCCAATGGCTGACGGCTTCGTACAACGATTACGACCCGGAAGCGGAATCACGCCAAGTGCCTTTCAGCCGGGAACTGTACATAGAAAGGGAAGATTTCAGGGAAGAAGCCAACCGTAAATATTTCCGCCTGAAACCCGGAGGCGAAGTGCGGCTCAAAAACGCCTATATTATCAAAGCCGAAAAAGCCGTCAAAGATGCACAGGGGAACATCGTGGAAATTCATGCCACTTACGACCCCGACTCATTGAGCGGCAGCGGTACCGAGGCGAGCAAGCGAAAAGTAAAAGGCACCTTGCACTGGGTTTCGGCCGATCACGCATTGCCCGTTACGGTACGTCTATACGACAGGCTGTTCACCGACGAAGCGCCCGACAGTCATAAAGACAAAGATTTTATCGAATTCTTGAATCCCGCTTCCCTGGTGGTAAACGAGAAAGCCCTGGCGGAACCCTCATTGCGGAATGCCGTTCCGGGCGATCGGTTTCAATTTCAACGCCTGGGATACTTTATTGTAGATCCGGACAGTACCGACAAGCGGCTCGTGTTCAACAGAACCGTGACATTACGCGACAGCTGGGCTAAAATGCAAAAGAAACGGTGATACGGGAGATTATTCCAAGAGCTTTTTCAATTCGGTAGCGTCGGCAGGCTTCATCCTCCCCGACAGCACCAGACTCAATTGCCGCCGCCGCAAGGCTGCTTCGTACCGTTGTTTTTCTTCCCCGGTTTGTGGTATGACAGGTGGTACGGGCACGGGACGTCCTTGTTCGTCCACTGCTACAAAGGTGTAAATCCCCTGGTTTACAAGTTCCCTTTTCCCCGATTGGCGTTCTTCGGTATATACGTCCACGATGATTTCCATCGAAGAGCGGAAAGCCCTCGAAATTTTCGCTTCCAAAGTAAGTATGCTTCCCAGGGGGACGGCTTTATTGAAAGCCACATGGTTTATCGAAGCCGTCACGACGATAGCGCCGGAATGCCTGCTCGCCGTAATACTGCAAGCCCTGTCCATACGGGCGAGTAATTCGCCGCCAAACAAGTTGTTCAGAGGGTTTGTCTCAGCCGGAAGCACCAAATCGGTGATAACCGTTACAGATTCTCCGGGAGTTTTTCCGTTCTGCATTAAAGATGCTATTTTACCAGAATCCAAGCGTCTTTTCCGTTATGGGTTTGACGTATTTCACGCAAAGCATTTTGAGCTTCTTCACGGGAATAGTAGTTGCCGTAAGCCACTTGGGTAAGGTTCCATTTGTTGACACCTACAATATATGCATCATATCCCGATTCACGCAGTTGTCTTACTTTTTTTTCTGCATTTTCAGGGAATTTGAAGGCTCCTGCTATTACATGGAATTTTCCTGAATGGGTTCCGGTTGTACCGCTCGTGACGCCGGAAGTTTGCGTGGGCGTCACAGCTGTTCCGGCGGGAGGCTGGGCTGAGGTTTGATCGCCGGTAGAAGCGGATTGTGTTGTAGTTGTTTCAGCCACCTGTGTGGTGCCTGTCTCTCCGGTACCGGGGGATGTGGTGTTTTCCGGAGTATCTCCGGTAGCAGGGGTTTCTTCCGCACTGCCGGTTTGGTCATCGTTTTCCGCTACGGTAGCATCTGGTGTGTGATTTACCTGTACGTCGATAGTTTTGAGCTCTCCCGGGATGTCAAATGCCGCTTGTTGGATACTTGTTTTTTCATTTCCGGTATTTTTTAGTTTGGGGAAATAATACCAGGCGAGGTAACCCAAACCGAACAGAAGTGCAATACCGGCGACATACTTCAGAATGCCCGCTATGTTTCCGTAGTTGTTATCCTTATTGATATCTTCCAGCATCAAGGATTCCTCTTGTGGATTGCCAACCAGAATG
>CAZQPD010000027.1:0-7246 GCA_964595235.1 uncultured Polaribacter sp. | reverse complement strand
CCACATAATGATTCTTACCTCTTTATCGCTGATATGCATTCCCTTACCCAGATAAAAGACGGAAAAATGCTTCGCGAAAATACTTACAGCACCGCTGCCGTATGGCTCGCCGCCGGAGTCGATGTGGAAAAAAGCGTCTTTTACCGCCAAAGCGATGTGCCGGAAGTGACGGAACTAACTTGGTATATCAGTTGTTTTTTCCCTTATCAACGCCTTACCCTGGCGCATTCTTTCAAGGACAAAGCCGGCAGACTGGACGATGTCAATGCGGGATTGTTTACCTATCCTTTGCTTATGGCGGCGGATATTTTGCTCTATGATGCCGAAAAAGTTCCTGTGGGCAAAGACCAAAAACAACACCTCGAATTTACACGGGATATCGCCAAAAAAATCAACCATGCCACCGGAAAAAACCTGTTCGTCGTACCGGATATCGTCCTGCATGAACAAACCATGTACGTTCCGGGTACCGACGGTGAAAAAATGAGCAAATCCAAGGATAATACTATCAATATTTTCCTCCCCGACAAGCAATTGAAAAAACAAATCATGAGTATCCGTACCGACAGCACCCCGCTCGAAGCACCCAAGAATCCGGATACTTGCCATGTATTTGCCCTGTACAAACTGTTGGCTTCCCCCGGACAAGTCCGGGAAATGCGCGAACGCTACCTCGCAGGGGGTTACGGCTACGGACATGCCAAAACAGCCCTCTATGAATTAATCTTGCAAAAATTCGCCGGCATCCGCGAAAGCTACAACGAGTATATGAACGACAAAACGGAAATAGACAGGCTTCTGGCGATAGGTGCCGGACGCGCACGCGAAACCGCGGCCGGGGTATTGTCGAGAGTACGTAAGGCTTTGGGGTATTAATATTTTCCCACATACCCCGGCTATATCTTTCCTCCCACAGAATATCACCGGGGCTCTTGCGTTATTTCCCATATAGTGGTTATTCTTTGAAAAAAAGTTTTTTCATATCGCTATTTTTTTTCTTTGCCACCGGATATGCCCAATTGACGGAACAGTTATTCTATCCTCTTTCCGCCGTATCCGATACGTTGGTTTTCCATACGGAACCGGTAAATCCCTCTTATTTTTCCCTTTCTACCCTTTCGGGCAAATCCGTTCCCGGTTCGTTATTCACGGTGGATTTTCCCGCAGCTACACTGTATTTTTCACCGGGATGGAAAACGCATTACGACCATTCCGATACCCTCGCCGTTTCTTTCAGACGTTATCCCCGGTTCCTGACCAGGGATTATTTCGTTCACGATACGACAGCCATTTACCCTTCGGCGCTACTGGGAAAACCCGCTCCGCTACCCCGCATTTTCGACGAAAAAAAACCCTGGCAAGGTCTCAATACACAAGGGACAATCTCCCGCGGACTTACTATCGGTAACCGCCGCGACCCGCTCCTGGATTCGGAAATGGACCTCCGTATCACCGGACGCCTGTCCAGCCAGGTAAGCCTGAAAGCCCGTATCAATGACACCAACATACCCTTGCAGGAAAACGGATATTCACAAGAACTCAAAGACATAGACAGGGTCTATATCGAAATGGCAGGACCTTATTGGAACCTCACCGCCGGCGATATGATGATGCGGAATGACAGTACCGTGTTTCTAAATTTTACCAAAAAAATATCCGGACTTTCCCTCGCATACGATAGCGGTGGCTTCTCCGCCGGTGCCTCGGCGGCAAAAGTCAGGGGTAGATTTACCGAATATTCTTTCCGTGCCAGGGACGGCATCCAAGGTCCTTACAAACTCAAAGGCGGACAGGGCGAAAACTATATTTTTATCATCGCAGGAAGCGAACGGGTGTATCTAAACGGAAAATTGTTACAAAGAGGGGAAAACAAAGACTATATCATCGATTACCAGACGGCTGAAATCACCTTCAATCCTTCTTTTCCTCTCTCTGCCGGTATGCGCATCGTCGTACGGTACCAGTATTCCGACCGCCATTACGCCCGCTTTATCAGCTTCGACCGGGCAACTTTTTCCTCCGGAAAATGGCATTCCAGCTTGTATTTTTACACGGAACAAGACCTGAAAACTCAATCTTTGCAGATGGATTTAACCCCGCAACAAATCGAACAATTGGCACAATCACCCCCTTCCGGCGGTCCCGTCTATTTGGAACAAGCGGTGGAAACCCCGTATTCTGCTAATTTAATTCTTTACCGCCGTACCCCACAAGGCTATTTCGAGTATTCCACCGACCCCGGTGAAACACTGTATTCCGTCGGTTTTACCCAATTTTCCCCCGGCGAAGGAGATTATACCGTCGCTTCCTACGAAGCCACCGGCAAGATAATGCAATACGTAGGCGAAGGACAAGGCGATTACCGGGCGGTGGTGCCCGTCACCCCCCCGTCACGAAGCCAATTGTGGGTGTGGAAAAACACCTGGTCGCCGGGAATACATTCCCGGATTTCATCCGAAATTGCTTATACACAGAACAGTACAAACCTTTTTTCCCCTTCGGGAAATGCGAAGGGAAACGCACCGGCTTTCCATACCGGATGGCATGAAATACTGCTGGACTCCACCGGAGGAAAATCTTTTTTACAAAGCCGCCTGTTTTTCGATTACCGCCATGAAAATTTTAAAACCCCGGAAAATATCGACCCTGTGGATTTCATCAGGGACTGGAATATTTCCGCCACCGGAACTTCGAGATATACCGCAGGTGCGGAGCTCAATTGGATTTCCCGTCCCGGCTTTACTATCGATTATTATTTTGAGCACCTCGGATTTTTGCATCTGTACAGCGGCTATAAAAACGCTTTGAAAACCTCCTGGAATCGTGGCGGATGGTCTTTCTCCCACACTACTTCCCTCGTTTCATCACGCGACACGATACGTAGGGGCTCCTTTTTCCGCTCGAACGGAAGCGCCGGTTTTCAAGGAAAAAAAATCTTTACCGGCGCACGCTACGACGTCGAGAATAATGTCCTGAAAGACCTGCCCGGAAATTTCAAACTTCCCGGCTCTTTCCGCTTCTCACAAATGTCGCTCTGGCTCGGTACAGGTGATACCACCCGCACCTATCTAAAAGCCGATTTCTCTTTCGACCGTACCGATAGCGTACGCACGGCAAATTTCGAAAACAGAAGGCTTTCCCGGACTTTTCGACTCTCTGCACGGCTTTTCAACAGCGGGCATTCCGGCTTGAATATTAATGCCTACTACCGCCTACTCATTCTCAAAGACAGTTTACCTCCCGGTATGGCGGGAGGAAATTTGTCTTACCACCACACCTTCGGAAATGGTTGGCTCCAAATCAGGACTGCTTATGAAAATTTTTCCGGAACCGTACCCAGACAAGAATATACGTATGTACAAACCGAACCCGGGCACGGCTATTATACTTGGATAGATTATAACGCCGACGGCAATCCCGACCCGGATGAGTTCGAAATAGCCGTTTATAGCGACCAAGCAGATTATTTGCGTGTGGCATTGCCCAATACACGTTACCTCCCCACCCGGAAAGCCGGCGTACAGACACTATTGAGTCTAAAACCGGATCGTTTGGACCGGAAAACAGTACTGTATAAATTTTTTTCCCCCTTTTCCGCTCATTTTTCCATGAAAGTACAAAACGACAGGACACTAAACCCCGCTTATTTCCATTGGAATCCCTTCCGGCGTGATACCCGTGATTTGGTTACCGGTTCGGCCACAGCGGAAACCCGTATCGACTGGCAACCGGCGGGGAAAAAATACCGGCTTTCTTATACATACCGCGAAACCCGCCGCGACGGTATCGACATTTTCGGGAGTCAATCCTCCGGATTGTATGCCCATTTTTTCGAAATACGATACCGGTTATTCCCCGGTTTTTATGCCCTTGCCAACGCCGGAAAAGACAACGTATTTCAATCCCACGACGTGTTTTATAGAAAAAATTACCGGATTTTGTCCGGCGCATTCGCTCCGGGTATCGATTTTATCCCGGATAAAAAACATAAGCTTACTACCTCGTTCCAATGGAAAACCATGCAAAACACCCTGGCAGGACAGGAGAGTAACTTGCAGCGGACATTGAATATCGCCTATTTCTTTACCCCCGGGTCCGGGCAAGATTTTCTATTCGATGTGGTGTATTCCGCCAATGCCTTTTCCGGCAATCCTTTTTCCCCGGCAGGCTATTATATGTTGAACGGTTTGCAACCTGGAAAAAACCTGACTTGGAACATTTCGTGGACCCGTAAGATAAACACATTTCTCCATTTACATTTGATATACAACGCCCGCACCTCTTTCGACCACCGGACTGCCGTTCATAACGGTACGGTCAAACTTACCGCCGGTTTTTAGGGTCTGTAAAATTCCCGTTTTCCAAACACCCCGTTTTTTACGCCACGAGAGGAAAAATTTTTCCCTCAACGGTACCCAACATTCAAAAAAAACAAAAAACACGTCAAACAGCCGGAAAAACACGTTTATAAAATAAGAAAAATAAATAGTATTTTAAATTTCAATAAATATTTCTTATACTTCATGTTCCACGTGGAACATAAGACTTGTTTGTTTTTGTTTCCGGATTGGTATCATCGTCCCAGATACACCAAAAGCACTGAAATGTCGCTTGGAGAAACCCCGCTGATACGGGAGGCTTGTGCGATGGTCTCCGGGCGTATTTTTGATAATTTTTGCCGGGCTTCGGTAGAGAGGGAAAGGAGCTTGTGGTAATCGAAATCCGTGGGAATTTTTACATGTTCCAGGCGGGAAATTTTTTCTGCCAGGTTTTTTTCTTTGTTGATATAGCCCGAATATTTCAAATCGATATATAATTGTTCGAGGATTTCATCGCTAATGTTGTGCTTTATGATATAGTCCCTTACAATCTGTAAATTAGAAATTTCATCAAAACCGAATTCCGGCCGGGAAAGAATTTTGTACAGTTTTCCGCTTTGTGATACAGGGCGGCTGTTTAATCGTTCCAGTACCGGGTTTATCACTTCGGGTTTGACACTCGTTTTTTTGATATAATCGATAAGTGCGGCGGTTTTTTCCTTTTTGACTTCCACCCGCTTCATTCTCTTTTCGTCCGCCAGCCCCAGTCTGAATGCTTTTTCTGTCAGGCGGACGTCCGCATTGTCCTGGCGTAACAAGGTGCGAAATTCAGCGCGTGAGGTAAACATACGGTACGGTTCGTCCGTTCCTTTGGTTACCAGGTCGTCAATCAACACACCGGTATAAGCCTCATCCCTGCCCAGGACAAAAGCCTCCTCGTCCCGTATCCGTAATACGGCATTTATCCCGGCCATCAGTCCTTGTGCCGCCGCTTCTTCATAGCCCGTCGTGCCGTTGATCTGTCCGGCGAAAAACAACCGTTCCACCTTCTTCGTTTCAAGGTTTTTTTTCAGTTGGGTAGGAGGAAAGTAATCGTATTCTATGGCGTATCCGAAGCGCATGATACGGGCTTTTTCGAAACCCGGTATTTTCCGGAGAGCCCGGAATTGAACCTCCTCGGGCAGGGATGTGGAAAACCCGTTGATATAATATTGTGTGGTATCCCAACCTTCCGGTTCTACAAAAATTTGATGTCTCGGCTTGTCGAAACGGTTGATTTTTTCCTCTATGGAGGGACAATACCGCGGTCCGGAGGCGATAATTCTACCGGTAAACATGGGGCTTTTTTCGAATCCCGATTCGAGAATACCGTGAATCTCCTCGTTGGTATATGTCATATAACAATCCAGCTGGCGTGTAAGCGGACGTGTTTCATCCGAAAAAGAAAATTTACCCGGCTTCTTGTCGCCCGGCTGAACAGTCATTTTGTCGAAATCCAACGTACGCCCATCCACCCTCGGCGGGGTGCCCGTTTTCATCCTGCCGGATGTGAAGCCGAGATTTTCCAGAGATTCCGTAAGACCTTTCGAGGCTTTTTCCCCGATCCTTCCTCCGGGAAAACTCTTCAGTCCGATATGTATTTTTCCGTTGAGAAAGGTTCCGGCGGTGACAATTACACTCTGTGATTCTATACGTAATCCCAATGCGGTAATTACCCCTTTCAGTTTCCCGTCGTCCGTCCAAATATCCGTTACTATATCCTGGTATATATCCAACGACTCCTGGTGTTCCAGGATTTTCCGCCATTCACGGGTAAATAAGCTCCTGTCGTTCTGTGTTCGCGGGCTCCACATGGCAGGACCCTTGCTCCGGTTGAGCATTTTGAATTGCACTGCCGACTTGTCCGCCACTATTCCCGACATACCGCCCATGGCATCGATTTCGCGTACGATTTGTCCTTTGGCGATACCACCCATGGCGGGATTACAGCTCATCTGCGCAGCGCGGTCTATATGCATGGTGATAAGAAGTGTGTCCGCACCCATTTTGGCGGCAGCCACAGCAGCTTCACTACCGGCATGACCGCCTCCTACGACAATAACCTCGTATTTTTTTCCTGAAAATGACATACCGGTTTCACGTGGAACGTTAAAATTCGCGCAAAGATAAATAATAATCCTCCGATTCCCTCATCCGCTTTTTTTCCGCTCCGGTGTGATCTTTGTATCCGGCAAAATGTAATATTCCGTGAATCATAACCCGGTGAAGTTCGTCGGTGAACGCTTGTCCATATAATACGGCATTTTCCTTTACCCGCTCCACCGAAATGTATATTTCACCCGACATCACCCTGCCTACGGTATAATCGAAACTGATGATATCCGTATAGGTGTCGTGTGCCAAATGCTTACGGTTAATTGCCAACAGCTGCTCATCACCGACAAAAAAATAGCTAATATCTCCCGGTTCAAAACCCAACTCCCCAATACACCGGAGCAGCCAACGCCGTACCGCAGTTTCGCCGCTCCATGCAAACGGATATTCCGTGATAAATTCCAACATTTTTTTCCGGTAAATTTATTAATAATAATTATAAAACATATTTGCTTGATTTTCAACAAAATAAATTAGTTGTAAGTTTTTTCTTACCGCTTCCAACCGGGCGTCTATATCTTGAAAATACCGGCAGATGAATATGTGGAAAACCATAAGTTTATCAAAAAATAATAAATATATTTTTTTAACCGCTTGTAAATAAAATATTTAATTAGTGCACCTTTTGCACAATCCTGTTTTTTTATATCTTTGCACCGGAAATCTCATTCACATACCGTTGAATGGGATTTTCGTTTGTATAACGCTCGAAAATAATTTCATTATGGGAAAAATCAAATATTATACCGCAGAAAGTTTACAGAAAATCAAAG
>CAZQPD010000026.1:0-6329 GCA_964595235.1 uncultured Polaribacter sp. | reverse complement strand
GAGCTTATACAGGAGTACAGATGAAGGTTCCGTATGGAGCCACCTGTCCGCTTATACCGGCATCATTTGGATAGACAGCACCACCCCCTCCACTATCCGGCTGATAGACCCGAGAGAGCCATATCCATGGAACCCGTATGCGGGCACTTATACTTCCACTGACGGAGGGGTTACCTTTGTAAAGACCGGAGAGGTGACGAATTGGGACACCTTTTATCAAGGGGAGGTATATTGGGCTTATGGCAGTAGTTTTAACGGGATTTGTAAGACATTGGGAGAAGATCTGTCCGACCCGGATAATTATTATTGGGTAAATTCACAATGGGTTTTCGGTACGGAAGATGGCGGGAGTACCTTTCATAATTTATTTACCGGCGAAATCTCGCCCGGATGGTGGCGGAGCCGTGGTATCGACAACGTCAATATGATGGACCTATCGATTAGCGAGGCAAATTCTAACATAGTTTATCTCGCCTATTTCGATATGGGGATATGGCGGAGCTTAGACGGAGGAGAGAGTTGGCAGAATGCCAACGACAGCTATTACAGTGGCGAGTGGGAAGGACACGGGGGAAATTGTGCCACCGTATTGGCAGACCCCGCCAGGGAAAATGTAGTGTGGGCTTCCCTGTCGGAAAACCAAAGCGGTGAGCCGCCCACTTACCTGTTGAAAAGTGAACAATACGGGCATAAAGACAGTTGGTCGTTATCGAATACCGGATTGCCCGGCAGGGAAATAATGGGCTTATCCATTGATTATCAAAGCGACACAAATAACCGCACGTTGTATGTAACAGCCGACAAAGATGTGTACAAAAGTACGGATGACGGGGCGAGCTGGTCGAAAGTTCTGGATTGTAACGGATGCAGGTTTACCGCTGTAGATCGTTTCGACGGGAATCTCGTATTTGCCGGAGGCGAAAATGGCATTTGGAAAAGTACGGACGGTGGGACGAGTTGGACAGATATCAGCATTTCCGATATGCTAGCCGGAGAGGGAAGTGATTTTTGGGCATGGAACTATCAAGGTATTTTCGATGTGATCACGGACCCAAACCAATCCGGGTGCATATATGTTACCGTATCAGGAACCGGAAAAGGTTTGTATAAAAGTCCGGACGGGGGATCCTCTTGGGAAAAAATTCTCACTGATGATTTTATGAGAAAAGTAGCTGTGGTCCCCGGCAATTCCTATCAAATATATGCCACCTCATCCAGTGCATTCGATGCCGGAGGGTATGACCCCGGTTCGTCCGGCATTTATTATTCCGGTGACGGAGGGGTGAGCTGGAGCATACAAAATCAAGGCATGGCTTATCCCTTTGCGATGTCTGTGGGGATAACGGGCGGGGATGAGCAGGTGGTGTTCGCCGGTTCGCCCGGTACGGGTTTTCAGAAATCCCCTGTTCCTTCAGCCGTTCCGGCAAATGAATTCCCGTCTCCGGCATATTACGAACCGTATGTCTATCCGAACCCAGCTACCTCGGAGCTTATCATCAGCGGAGAGATTCCCATAGAAAACATTCATCTATATGACATCACGGGAGCTACCATCAGGAAAAACTTTTCCATAGAAAATAACGGTAACAAAGAGATACATATAGACATTTCCCTGTTGCCCGCAGGGGTTTATTATCTCGAAATCATTTCAAACGGTTCAAAATCCATTAGCAAAAAAGTCATCAAAACGGATCAATAGGGACGGCTGAAAAACCCTCAACATGTGAAATCTTTTATAGTTTTTAGTTGTGAGTTGATAGTGTTTAGTTTTTAGTTGATAGTTGGGGAGTCGTGTCATTTCGACCGGAGGGAGAAATCTTTTATAGTTATGAGTTAATAGTTACGAGTTAATAGTTATGAGTTAATAAAAATCCTACAAAAAAAAGGCATATTTTTTGCTGGTAATACATGGAAAAACGTATCTTTGCACCCCACTACGGGCAAAAGGTTATTTGAAAAATTTACAAAACGGGGACGACCGGTTTTGACAGCGAGGTCAGACGATTTGTAAGCATGCCGAGCATTGGAAATAAGCTCGTAAAACTCATTTCCGGACTATAAACGGCGAAACTAACTTCGCTTTGGCTGCTTAATCCGAAGTACAGTAGGATTTTAAGCCACGTCCCGTCAGGTACGGGAGGCCAAATGTCCCTCAATAGCCACGGTTTACGGCGATTGGTACAGGGGCATCGTAAAGGTAAACCTAGGTATGAGCTTGCTCCGGGCTTGTACCGAAACCCTTTAGGAGCTAAGCTTTAAGTGGGCGGTTCCCAGCCGGCTTAAAGTCGAAAATCAAGTGGGAACTAAGCATGTAGAAAGCAAATTGGTTGCTCGTTTGGACGAGGGTTCGATTCCCTCCGTCTCCACTTCTTTCTCTAATTACCATCTACCATATTTCTATGCTCTTTCATATTCCTTATCACGAATGGATAGGCTATGCGGCAATGGCATTTGTCGCTTTTTCTTTTTTGATGAAAAATATCAGGCACTTACGAATAATCAATTCCATAGGTGCCGCCCTTTTCATCTACTACGGTTTTTTACTCGAGACCTCATGGCCTATCGTCATTACCAATGCTTTCATTTTGAGCCTGAATATCTACTATATATTAAAAAACAAAGGTTAATCCGGATTTTCTGACCATTTTTCAATACCCATACCCGCATTGCCGATTTTGAGGATTATCCTTACTTTTGCCGGAAAAATACACCAAACACTATGGCTTACGACTTCGGATATATCAATACGAATGAAGAATTCGACAAAGCACTCCGGGATATTGATGCTTTCATCGTATATTTTAATTCCAGTTCCTGTAATGTAGGAGAAGCAATGGCTCCGAAAATCATGCAATTGATAGAAGAAAAATACCCCAAAGTCAAATTCTTTTATGTGGACAGGGAATTGAGTCCGGATGTGGCTGCACGCTTTTCCGTATTTGTCGAACCCACGGTACTTTTGTTCTTCGCAGGTAAAGAAACCCTTCGCAAGAGCCGCCATTTCGGTATGGAAGAGCTCGAAGCAGCCATTAGCCGTCCTTACGGCATCCTGTTCGGTTAAGAGCATATCCGCACCCCCCTGTTTTTTGCTTTCTTTTTTTCTCTTTCCGGAAAAAGCATCGTATTTTTACAAGCAAAACGCCCCGGCTGTGATCCGGGATCAATTTCGATATATTGAACCATGGAAAATATCAGGAAAAAAATAGAACTTTTGCGCAAAGAACTGCGGGAACACAATTACCGCTATTATCAATTGAACGCCCCGGTCATATCGGATTATGAATTCGATATGAAAATGAAAGAACTGGAAGCATTAGAACAAGCTCATCCGGAATATTTCGACCCCAACTCTCCTACCCAAAGGGTCGGCGGAAGTGTGACCAAAGAATTCCCCACCATCACCCACCGGACACCTATGTACTCGTTGAACAATTCCTATTCGGAAACAGACCTGAAAGAATGGGAACAGCGGTTGGTAAAAATTTCCGGGAACCGGGAAATAGAATATACCTGCGAACTGAAATACGACGGGGCTTCGGTCAACCTCACTTATGAAAACGGCAGGCTGAAATCGGCGGCGACGCGCGGAGACGGCATCAACGGAGACGATATTACACCGAATATCAGGACTATACGGAGCTTGCCGCTCATCATAGAGGATGAACGCTTCCGTGATTTCGAAATACGCGGAGAAGTCATCATGCCTGTTTCCGGCTTCAAACGCATCAACCGCCAAAGGGCAAAGCAGGGCTTGGATGTATTCAGCAACCCCCGCAATACCGCCAGCGGCAGCCTCAAACTTCAAGACAGTGCCGAAGTAGCCAAACGTCCGTTGGATATTTTTCTCTACCAGGTCGCCGGACTCCCTTTTGAAACCCATTACCAGGCACTGGAAGAAGCGAGAAAAGCCGGATTCAACGTCCCTCACGAGATACGGCGCTGCAAAGGAATAGACGAAGTACTCGAATATATCAGATATTGGCAGGAAAAACGCCATTCGCTGGACTATGAAACCGACGGGGTAGTAATCAAGGTAAACGATTTGTCCCTACAAGAGAAATTGGGCTATACGGCCAAGGCGCCGCGCTGGGCGATAGCATACAAATACCCCGCCGAAAGAGCTGTCACCAAGCTGACGGGTATCGACTATCAAGTGGGGCGTACGGGAGCTATTACCCCGGTGGCAAACCTGGAACCGGTGGTGATTGCGGGTACCGTAGTGAAACGGGCTTCATTGCACAACGCCGACCAAATCGCCAAACTGGATATCCGGATCGGAGATACCGTATGGGTGGAAAAAGGCGGTGAAATCATTCCGAAAATCACGGGAGTCGTATTGGAAAAACGTCCCGCAGATTCCACTCCTTTGGAATATATCAGCCGTTGTCCTGATTGTGGTACCCCATTGGTACGACACCAGGGCGATGCCCTGCATTATTGCCCCAATACTTACGGCTGCCCGACTCAAAATAAAGAACGTATCGTTCACTTCGTAAGCCGGAAAGCTATGAATATAGACGGACTGGGAAGAGAGACGGTGTACCTTCTCTACGATTCGGGACTGATAGAGTCTTACGCCGATCTGTATGAATTGAAAGAATCACAACTCGTACCATTGGAACGTATCGGGGAAAAATCAGCGGGAAACATAATGCGTAGCATTGAAAAATCCAAAAACACACCGTTCCCGAGAGTACTGTTTGCCCTGGGTATCCGCCATGTAGGGGAAACCGTAGCGAAAAAACTCGCCGCACACTTCCGGGATATCGACAGTTTGTTCGCAGCTACCCGCGAGGAATTGGTAGCGGTGGATGAGATAGGAGATGTCATTGCCGATAGCATTTTGGAGTTCGGGAATGATCTATTAAATATCCGGATTATCGACCGGTTGAAATCATACGGTTTGCAAATGCGTACCGGAGAGACGGACACCAAAAGCTCTAATATTTTGAACGGAAAAAAATTCGTCGTTTCGGGGGTTTTCAAACATTTCAGCCGAGAAGGTATCAAGCGGTCGATAGAAGAACACGGCGGGATAGTGGGCAGCAGTATTTCGTCGAAGACGGATTATCTGCTCGCCGGGGATAAGATGGGACCGTCCAAACGGGTAAAGGCGGAGAAACTGGGCATACCTATCATCAGCGAAGAAGTGTATTTGGGGATGATAAAAAAAAGGGCTGAGTAATTACTCAACCCTTTTTTCTTTTATCGTACGCTTAATACATTATGTATTTATGTAAACAAAAATGTATTTAAACGGTGAATTGAAATATGCACTACTAGCGACCATGCCGCTTCCTGCATCATCAGTGTAAACCCTACCGTCAGTCATTTCAATTTCCAAACGAATTACCATAAAAGCCGGTGTAGTATAAACCAAATCGTCAGGGTACAGATCGACTACGTCTTGTGTGACGACTTCGATATTTCCTACCGGCAATCCGTGATCTCCCGTTACGGTAAATTCACTACTGGGAACCGTATTGAGCAGAATTTCATCTGAGGGGTTTCCTTCGGAATCTTCCAAGGGCATAGTCAATTCCTGGTCTTGATAAAGACTTGCATAAACACGGACTTCTTTAAAGTCCGGAACAAAATCGCCTTGTCCTTCTTGTACCTCAATCACGAATGTCACATGATTGTTATTGTCGTTAGTAAGGGTCAAAAGACTTGGAATTTCATCAGCATTTAAAGTCCGCAACACCACTCCGTCTCTTTGCGTCCCTTCCATGACCTGATCGATAACATTATCACTTTCATTACAAGATACGGATATCAATCCGATAATAAAAATGATGATAAATGATTTGAATATTTTCATTTTACATTAAATTTTAAGATTAATTAGCCTGCGGGAACCCCGGGGAAGCCGGATTGTTATCCCAGAAAACTTGTTGTTTTACATCGGGCTTTTGCGTAATATTGGTATTAGTATTCGCTTCATCTGCCGGGTAGAAGAAAGAACGTACAAAAGCACCCGGATTTTGCTCTACATTGTATTGCAAACTATTGGGGAATCCGGTTCTTCTATAAAAATTATATGCATCCGCACCGTTTCCATAATGGGCAATAAACATTTGTTTAGCCAGTATTTCCCATTTTCCGTCAGTATCAGCAGCATTGTAATCATTCATTACACCGGAAACATAAGCGCTTACATCGCCGGCAGAAGGGAAATAAGATGCATTGGCATCCGGATCGGAATCGCCAAATGCCATGACAAAATTGATAGAATTATTAATGGCATCTTCCAAATAGCCCGATGATGATTCGCCGTTTGCCAATGCCATTTCAGCCTTCATAAAGTCCACCCAAGAGGACAACATGAT
>CAZQPD010000025.1:0-26271 GCA_964595235.1 uncultured Polaribacter sp. | reverse complement strand
TATTTTACACCTATCACTTGATTTTCGAATTTTACATTGAGTATCCTATACAGGTTTAGGGTGTCCGTATCCCACATTTTACGATAGAACACCTTGACCCTGTTTAGTTTATCCCGTATATCGTCCACGCTCCCAAGCAGTATTTTCGCCTTTCCTATCCGTGTGCTCAATACGTAGTCTCCGTTGTCCTTTCTCATTATCCCGATGATTTGTTTTTTATAGAAAGAATCCGATTCCACTTCTTGTAGAATATGGAATACTTCCGCTTTTTGTTTGTCTCCGCTTATTCCCGATACCAGGGGTACACGCGGTGTAAATTCCGGTGACAACGGCATATCCGCACCGTGGCTGTCCATATAATATTGTACACTGCCCTCCCGTATTCTCGCTATGGGCTGGCGCTCCACTATCTCTACATGCATTACCGCATGCCGGTCGATATATACTTCTGCCGTTTCAATCATATCATGAGAAATTACACTTTGCTCCAAACTGTACAAATTTATTTCCGGGAGCCGCTTTTGCAGCAAATTCTTATCCACAGTTTTCAAGATTTTTTCAACATCGGCAGCTGTGGTAAAACGGGGTTCCCCGGCAGGATAATGCACCTGTATTTCACGCAGTACGGTCTCCGCCTGTTTTCTCGCAGAGAAAACGAACAGGAATACAGTCAGCAGTCCGACTGTCAACAATTTAATGTATATCCACAATCTTCTCATTTCTCTTTGTTTTTCCGGATTATTTCAGGTACCAACTGGCCGATATCCCCTGCGCCAACCATCAGTATCACCCGTTGTTCCGCCCGTTCCAACAGTGGGAACAAGTGTTCTTTCGTGACAAAAACCGCCTGTGGGTTCCTTTTCGAAATGCCTTCAGCCAGATGCGGGGAGTTTATCCCTTCCAAAGGATGTTCCCGTGCCGCATATACCGGAAGCAATACCGGTACATCGAATTTCGAAAGCGTCTCTACGAACCCGTCCCAATAATCCCGTGTTCGCGTATATGTATGCGGCTGAAAGACTATCAACAGCTGCTCATCCGGGTACAACTCGCGAACCGTTCCGTACAATGCCGACAATTCGGACGGATGATGTGCATAATCGTCGATAATCACTTTCCCGTTCTTTCCCTCATACACATTGAACCGCCTGTATATCCCACCGAAAGTGCGCATAGCCCCGGCTATGTCCTCCGGTTCTATGCCCAACGAGCTGCACAGGGCAAATGCAGCCAAGGCGTTAGCTACGTTGTGCCTGCCCGGCAGAGGGATTTGTACTCCGTGTACCACACCGGCAGGTGTATGAAAGTCGGCGGTATATGTCCCGCCTGCTACCCTGATATTCTGCGCTGAATAAGCAGCCGGAGCTTCGACGGCAAAATCCGTCCCGCTCAACGGCAAATCAGACCGGTAAATCAAAGTGCCGGAAACTTGTGAGGAAAAACGGACAAACGCACGGTGAAGTTCTTCTTCCGTACCGTAAATATCCAAATGGTCGGCATCCATCGAAGTTACCACAGCCCGCTCCGGATATAGATGAAGGAACGAACGGTCGTACTCATCTGCTTCCACGACTACATACTCATCTCCCCGGTCTATCAGGTTACTTTCGTACCCCCGGACGATACCGCCGAGAAATGCCGTCACACGAAGTCCGTTCTCGACCATGATATGAGCTAACAGGGCACTTGTAGTCGTCTTGCCATGGGTACCTGCTATGGCGATACTCCTGGCGGAATTGCTAATCGTAGCCAGCAGTTCGGCTCTTTTGACGACCCGGTTCCCGCTCCTGAAATAATAATCCAACAACCTGTTCTCCGCTCTTTTTACCGCAGGGGTATAGACGACGAGAACACCCGGATCCTTGAACTCTTGCGGCACCTGTTCAGGGTCATCATTATATTGTATGGAGATTCCCTCGCTGTTCAATTTTTCCGTTAGCTCCGTTTTCTCCTTGTCATAACCCGCTACTATTTTTCCCCGGGCATTGAGATAACGGGCTAACGCACTCATCCCGATTCCTCCGGCTCCGATAAAGAAAATATGTGTTTCGGTTATGGACATGCTGAAAATATTATTTTCCGGTTAATTTTTCTATTTCGTTTACAATATCCCGGGTCGCATCCGGTTTGGCGAATGCCGAAATATTTTTTGACCAGGTACGGCGTTTGTCTTCATCGTCGAACAGTTCTGCAAGCTTTCCGGCGAACCCGTCCAACTCGTTTTCCGTAAGCATTCCGGCGGCATTTTTCTCTACCAGCGATTCGGCATTTTTCCTTTGGTGGTCTTCCGCTACATTGGGCGAGGGGATAAACAATACGGGCTTGCCTGCCAGAGCCAATTCCGAAATGGTACCCGCCCCTGCACGGCTCACTATCACGTCAGCCGAAGCATAAGCGGCATCCATACGTTCGATAAACGGTTTGACTTTCACCCTTGCGGAATCGAATTGTTTATAACGTTCGTAATAGAGTTTGCCGGTCTGCCAGAGCACTTGTACCCCAAGGGATAGTATGTCATCGAGTTGATCCGCCACGGTACGGTTTATCGCTGCCGCACCGAGGCTTCCTCCGAGTATCAATAGTGTTTTCCCCGTTCCGGGAAATGCGAAATGCCGCAATGCTTCTACCCGTGACGGCAAGTTCAACAAATCCGTACGTACGGGATTGCCGGTGAGGACGATTTTTTCCGGAGGAAAAAATCGTCCCAAACCCTCATATGCCACACAAATACGCGCTGCCCTGCGGCTCAATAATTTATTGGTAATTCCCGGGTAGGAATTCTGTTCCTGTATCAGAGTGGGAATACCCATCAGGGAAGCCATATACAAGGTAGGTCCGCTGGCAAACCCACCCGTGCCCACTACCACAGCGGGATTGAATCTCTTTATGATCCTGCGGGCTTTCCACAGGGATGAAATGAGTTTTGCGGGAAACAGCAGATTAGACAGAACGCGTTTCCGGTTAATGCCACTTATCCATAACCCTTCTATTTCAAAACCCGCAGCAGGGATTTTCTGCATTTCCATCCTGTCGAGAGCTCCGACGAATAGCACCTCCGCACCGGGATACCGGCGTACCACTTCGCGCGCTATCGATAAGGCGGGGAATATGTGTCCTCCCGTGCCGCCTCCGCTGATCAATATTTTATTCAACCGTTTCATACAATACTTCCAAAGGGTTGTCTTCACCGGGTATTACATCGATACTTTCATTCTGGTTTTCTACGCTTACGCTCAATACGATACCTATGGCGATACAGGTCATCCAGATAGAGGAACCTCCGCTGCTCAACATAGGTAACGTCTGACCCGTAACGGGAAAAATATGGGTAGCCACCAGCATATTGACTATGGCTTGGAAAATAACCGGAAAACCCACTCCGAGTACCAACAAAGTGGCAAATACCGTTTTGGCTTTCTTCGCTACCACATAGAACCGTATCAATAGCCACACATAGACCAATACCACGACCAAAGCTCCCAACATTCCGTATTCTTCCACAATGATAGCATAGATAAAATCCGACGTGGATTGCGGCAGGAAATTCCGTTGGCGGCTCTTTCCCGCACCCTTGCCGAAAGCGCCTCCGGTAGCAATGGCTATCATGGCGCGGTCCACCTGATAGGTATTTGGGGTATTTTTTATCTTCTTTCCGTCTTTCTCTCCATTTTCTTTTTCAGTAATGCCGATAAAATCCGTCATCCGGTTTTTCCACGTGAGTGTCTTTTTCTTTATTCTCGTGGAAAAGGCACTGCCTATTATAATAAACAAGACCAACAGTACGGCAGCCATACCCGTGATTTTCGACCAATGCTTGAACGGATAGCCGCCGATGAGCATAAGGAAAGAAACGGACAGGTACAACAAAGCAGCCGACGAAAAATTCGAAGGCAATATGGACATCAATATCGTCCCTACGGGTAGCCAATACACGATAAGGCTCCGTTTGAAATCTATCTCTTCGTTTCTGTGTCTCGACAAATACCTCGCCGTGTAAATCATCACGACCAATGACACGAATGTGGAAGTCTGAAAACTAACTCCCACGATAGGAATGATAATCCATCGCGCCGCCATAGCCCCGGCAATAGTAGTACCCTGCGACAGGGTATATACCATGAGCAATAACGCCAAGGGCATAGCGATTACCGAACCGCCGCTGAAATACCGGTACGGTATCTTGTGCACCAGATACACCAACAATATACCAAGCGACACGATGAAAGCATGCTTGATGAAATATCCGGAAGTAGTACCGCGGTTCATCACATTGACCAGAAAAGAACTGGCGCTATATACAGGCGCAAAGGATATCAGGGCGAGGAATATGAACAAGCCCCAAATGCCACGGTCTCCCTTTATGTTTTTCAGTACGGACACGCTCGTAGTGGTTTATAGTTTTAAGATAGCTTCCTTGAATTGGTTCCCCCTGTCGATATAGTTTTCGAACAGATCGAAACTCGCACATGCCGGTGACAACAGCACATTATCGCCCGGTTCGGCGAGTTTGAAAGCGACCTTGACCGCCTCTTCGGCGCCTTTGGTCTCTACTATGACAGGCATGACGTTGGCGAAAGTCTCGATAATTTTCGAATTGTCCAGCCCCAAACATACTATCGCCTTGACTTTCTCCCTCACCAATGGCATCAGTTCCATATAATCATTCCCTTTGTCCACTCCTCCTACTATCCAAACGGTGGGTTTGCGCATACTGTCCAGTGCGTAATACGTGGCGTTGATATTGGTCGCTTTCGAATCGTTGATAAATTGTACACCTCTGATTTTCAATACCTTCTCTAACCTATGGGGAATACCTTCGAATTGCATCATACTCTCACGGATGCTCTTTCTGCGTACCTTCAACAAGGTCGCTGCCAGCGATGCCGCCATGGTGTTTTTCACGTTGTGTTTTCCTTGTACTGCTAATGATTCAATGCTCATGGTATAATGATTTTTATTTATGTTAATATGAATATTTCCGTCTTCCACCCAAGCTCCTTCCTCTCCTGCCCGCTGAAGCGAAAAAGGGATTTTCCTGGCTTCTACTTTGTGGTTTTTTAGCGCCCGGGTAAGTATTTCATCCCCTGCATCGTAGATAAAATAATCTTCCGGGGTTTGGTTCATCGCTATCCGGAATTTCGAGTCCACATACCGGGACATATCGTTGCCGTAGCGGTCCAGATGATCGGGGGTGATATTGGTTATCACCGCAATATGCGGGCGGAAATCCACTATGCCGTCCAATTGGAAACTACTCAATTCCAATACGTAATAATCCGCACCGGCTTGTGCGATACTCCCCGCGAATGATGTCCCGACATTGCCCGCCGCTACCGAGCGGAAACCTTCCGATACGAGCAGGTGTTGAAGCATTTCGGTGGTAGTGGTCTTACCATTGGAACCCGTAATCCCCGCAATCACTGCATCCGTATAAGGATAAGCAAATTCTATCTCGGAAATGACGGGTATGCCGGCTTCTTTGATGCGCCGGACAAGTGGAATATTACCGGGAATACCGGGACTCTTCATCACCACACCGGCTTCGAGGATACGCGTTTCGCTATGCCGCCCTTCTTCATACGGAATTTCCAATTCTTCCAACCTTTTGCGGTATTCCCCACGGATTTTACCCCTGTCGGATACAAAAACCGTCCAACCCATACGCTTGGCTAATTCGGCGGTGCCGGTACCGCTCTCTCCGGCTCCCAATATGGCAATATGTTTGTTTTTATATTTCACTATCTGATTTTCAAGGTAATGATACTAATCACCGCCAATAGCATCCCCACTATCCAGAACCTGACCACGATTTTACTTTCGTGAATCCCCAATTTCTGGTAATGGTGGTGCAGGGGCGACATTCTGAAAATACGCCTGCCCGTACCGGTCTTTTTCCGGGTGTATTTGAAGTACGAAACCTGGATGATCACCGACAGGTTTTCCACCAGAAAAATCCCGGCGAGTACGGGGATTAACAATTCTTTTCTCACGGCTATCGCCAAAACGGCTATGACACCCCCGATGGTCAAACTGCCCGTATCTCCCATAAATACTTGTGCTGGAAAAGTGTTGTACCACAAAAAACCTATCAATCCGCCGGTAAAAGCGCTGATAAACACCGTCATTTCACCCGACTCGGGTATGTACATGACATCGAGATAATCGGCGAAAACAATATTACCTGATACCCAGGCGAATATCCCCAAAGTAGCTACGATAATTGCCGACGAACCCGCTGCCAATCCGTCGATGCCGTCGGTCAGGTTCGCACCGTTCGATACCGCCATGATGACAAATACCACCAGAGGAATGAACACCAGCCAAGCCCATTTCTCATAATTCTCACCGGTAAATGCCAACAACCGCGCATAATCCAATTGGTTGTGCTTAAAGAACGGTACGGTGGTCTTTACGCTCTTATGAGCGGGACCGAATTTGACGGCTGAATCTACCGTATGTACCGTTCCGGCCGGAATACTCTTTTCCTCTTTCATCTGTACACCGGGGTGAAAATACAGAATGCCGCCTACTATCACCCCCAACAGCATTTGCCCCAACAGTTTGAATTTGCCTTTTAGCCCTTCTTTGTCTTTTTTGAACGTCTTGATATAATCATCTATAAAACCTATCGTCCCCATCCACAGGGTGGTCAGGATGAGCAAGAGGACATAGACATTTCCCAAATCGGTAAATAAAAACACCGGTATCAGGGTGGACAAGATGATGATGATTCCTCCCATGGTAGGGGTACCCGCTTTTTCTTTTTGTCCTTCCAAACCCAAATCCCTGATGGATTCTCCTACTTGTTTTCTGTGCAACATCATGATAATTCTCTTACCGATTATCAAAGCTATCCACAGTGAAAAAACAAATGCCATAGCCGACCGGAACGAGATATACCGGAACAGTCCCGCTCCGGGGAAGTTGTATATTTTATCCAAATAGGTAAACAGATAGTACAGCATCAGTTTTTGTTTTTTATCGGTGAAACAAAGATTCCGGCAGCGACTTTCATATCGTCGAAATCGTGTTTTACGCCTTTTATTTCCTGGTAGGTTTCATGCCCTTTGCCCGCGATGAGCACCATATCATCGGGCACGGCAATTTGTGCAGCAGTGCGTATGGCCTGTTCACGGTCCGGTACCACCAGCATTTTGTTCCGGTGTGAGCCGGGGACACCGGCTTCCATATCCGAAAGGATATCGAGAGGGTCCTCGTCGCGCGGGTTGTCGGAAGTGAGAATCAGGGTGTCGCTCAATAGCGAAGCTATTTCCGCCATTCTCGGGCGTTTGCCCTTATCGCGGTTCCCTCCGGCACCCACTACGGTTATGAGCCGGCTGTTGTCTTTTTTTAATTCTTTCATCGTGGACAGTACGTTCTTCAATGCATCGGGGGTATGTGCATAATCCACGACTACGGTGATACCCTCCGGATTGATAAAGTATTGAAACCGTCCGCGTACGCTATGCAGTTCGCTCATCAACCGGAGTGTTTCCCCGTGTTCCATTCCGTACTCCCGTGCTATTCCGTAAATAGCCGCCAGATTATAAGCGTTGAAACTGCCTATCAAGCGGCTCCACATCTCTGTGCCGTTAATGCGAAGCCACAAACCTTCGAGGCTGTTTTCCAAGATGCGTACCTGGTAGTCAGCGGGAGTTTTTACGGCATACGAACGTTTGTGTGCCCGGGTGTTTTGTAGCATAAATGCGCCGTTCTTGTCATCGACGTTGGTCAAGGCGAATGCCGTGTCCGGCAGCCGGTCGAAAAATTTCTTTTTGGCGTCGCGGTAAGCTTTGAACGTACCGTGATAATCGAGGTGGTCATGGGTGAGGTTGGTAAATACCCCTCCGGCGAACCGCAAGCCGGCTATACGTTCCTGCTCGATACCGTGCGAACTCACTTCCATAAAACAATGGGTCACACCGGCTCGTACCATACGGGCTAAATATCCGTTCAAGCTGACGGGGTCCGGAGTGGTGTGGGTGGCAGGAAGCTCCTCCTGTCCGATTCGTACTGATACGGTAGAGAGTAGCCCGGCTTTGTATCCGGCTTTTTCGAACAACTCGTATGATAAGGTCGCCAGAGTCGTCTTGCCGTTGGTGCCGGTGATACCGGTCAGGTACAATTTTTCGGATGGGCGTCCGTAATAATTTCCTGCCATCAGGGCAATGCTACGGTGTGCATCTGCTACCTGTACGTAGGTGACAGCGTCCTGTTTTTTTGCCGGTAGTCGTTCGCATACCACGGCGGCGGCTCCCCGGCTGATAGCCTTATCGATATAGAGATGCCCGTCGGTACGGGTGCCGGGTAGCGCAAAGAAAACCGTACCGGCAGCCACCATACGTGAGTCGGCGGTCAGCCCGGATACAGGTATATCCGTACTTCCGTGAACCGTTATGGTTTCGATATCGCGCAATATGTGGGCAAGCGTAGTCATTTCAACTCATAATCAATTTTACCACATGTGTTTTTTTCAATGGAGTTCCGGGTTCGGGTTGTTGTGATTTTACCACACCTGTTCCGTTGAATTCCACTTGTAAACCCATGTTTTCCAGAATGCTTACGGCATCCATTCCGGGCATTCCTTTTACGTTGGGAATAACGGCAGCCGGACGGGCGAGTATGGCATCGTAGCGGCTGTATTCCTTTTCCAATTTTTGAAATGCCGGTTCCTGTGTCAAATAGACTTCTTCGGGGGTGGCGGAATAAATTTTCCGGGCTATTTTCCGGAAAACCGGTGCCGCAACGACATTGCCGTAAAAACCGTTTTTTACGGGTTTATGTATCACCACGATACAGGAATATTCGGGATTTTCCACCGGGAAAAATCCGGTAAACGAGGAAATGTAATACATGTGGTCGGTCCAATACTCCGCCTTGCAGGTACCGGTTTTTCCCGCCAGGGAATATCCGGGCAAACGGATGTTGTTCGCCGTTCCCCTTCTGACCACATTTTTCAGTATTTCTTTCACTTGGCTTACGGTCTCCGGTGAGCAGATTTGTTCGTCTATCACTTCGGTTTTGAAATTGATTTTTTTGCGATTGCCGTTGCCGGTAATTTCTTTTACAAATTTGGGTTTCACCATTTTTCCACCGTTGGCAATGGCATTGTAGAAAGTGAGTATTTGCAACGGCGTCATTTTCACTCCATAACCGAAGGAGAGCCAAGGCAATGAGGTGCCGCTCCAATGTTCACTTCCCGGAGTGGTCAGTACGGGTGTTCCTTCGCCTTTGAGCGGTAACCCCAATGGCTCATCGACGTGCATTTTATGCAATCGACGGATGAATGCGCCGGGATTATCCCCGTATGCCTCCGTTATCATTTTGGCGTAAGCCACATTGGAGGAAAGTTCGGTAGCCCTGGCCAGGGAAATGCGTCCGTAGCCACCCTCGTGTGAATCCCGTACCCATTCCCCGTGAATTTTCCATTTACCGTCTCCGGTATCATATACCTTCGAGGTATCGACCACTTTATCCTCCAAAGCCGCGACCAAGGTCATCAGTTTGAAAGCAGAGCCCGGTTCGTGCGCTTCGCCCACGGCGTAGTTGTATTCTTCATAATACGCACCTTCGTCATTGCGGGTCAGGTTCGACATGGCACGTATTTCGCCTGTTTTCACGTGCATGACCACTACCGAACCGTGTCCGGCATCGTGTTTTTTCAATTGTTCCAGTAGGGCTTGATGCGCTACATCCTGGATATTGATATCCAATGTGGTAATGACGTCCATGCCGTCTATGGGTTCGAGTTCGTTGTCCGAATTGAGGGGTTTCCATTGTCCTTTGGCTATTTTTTGCTGTAACCGGAAACCGTCTTTGCCGCGCAAATATTTGTGAAATGCTCCTTCTATACCGGGACGTCCACGGTAATCATCATATCCTATCAGCCGGGAAGCAATTTTTCCCAAGGGGTGTGCACGGTAGGTTTTCTGAATGGCGATCAACCCGCCGCGGTAAGGTCCTTTGTTGAACAGGGGTAATTGCCGGATGGCGTTGTATTCCAAATAATTTAACCCGCTGGCTATAAACAAATATTGGCTTTTCATCTTGCGGCCTTTCCGGATTTTTTCTTCGTAATAGGAAGCGGGTTTTCCCAATATCCGGCTCAATCCGCGGGCTAATGCGGGTAAATGTTTGCGCAAAGTATCGGGATTTACCGTCATGACATCCATACGAATTTCATAGCGGAACATGGATGTGGCGAGCAGACTCCCGTCGGAGGCATAGACGCTTCCTTTGTTGGCACGGATGGTGTCGATGCGCTGGATGACCTGTTCGGCGCGCCGGCGGTACTCGTCACCTTTGACTATTTGTATCCATGCCACTTTCACCGGCACGGCTACCAACAAAAGCAGCAGGGCATATACAACCCAGGAAGTGCGTCGGACTATTTGTGTTCGTTCTACCGGCATTATTTTTTTTCTTCTTTTTCGGTATGGATTATCGTTACTGGTTTATCGGCGGGTTCGAGGTTCAATGCGGAAGCTTCGGCTTCTACATAAGACCTCAATTTCATACGCATGGCTTCGGAACGGGTAATGATGAACACCGCTCTTTTTTCTTTTTCTATTTTTTTCAATTTGGCAATACGCAGCACTTTCTCATCCACCTTATGACTGCTGTACACCATAATAAGCATCAGGATCATGAGAAAAATTATCATACGCCAACCTTTCATACCGGCTTCTTCGAACAGGAATTCGCCGCGTAGAATTTCCCAGAATTTGTATGTTTTCTTATGTTCCATTGTCATATCTTTTCCGCTATTCTCAATTTGGCGCTTCGCGCCCGGTTATTCCTTTCGATTTCGGAAGGTTCCGGTACGATGAGTTTTCCTACTTTGCGCAACGGCACTTCGTAATTTCCATATACATCCCGTTGGGGTTCTCCCTCGAACATCCCGTTGCGGATAAAGCGTTTGACCAGCCGGTCTTCGAGAGAGTGATAGGAAATGACACAGAGCCTTCCGCCGGGTTTTAAGACATCGGGCACTTGCCGGAGCATTTCTTTCAACGCATTAATCTCGTCGTTCACTTCTATCCGGATAGCCTGAAAGACTTGTGCCGCTGTTTTGAACTCCCTTCGCCGGACGAGTGCAGGTTCGATTATCCGCATCAATTCCGCAGTGGTTTCTATCTTCTTGTTCCGGCGGGCTTCTACTATTTCCGAAGCGATACGGCGGGCATTTTTCAGCTCACCGTATTCACGGAACAAGCGTGCCAACTCTTCCTGGGGGTAGTCGTTGACTACCTGGAATGCCGAGATGCGTTTACCGGGGTTCATCCTCATATCCAAGCGGGCATCGTACCTCGTGGAGAACCCCCTGTCGGCACGGTCTATCTGATAAGACGAGACACCCAAGTCGGCGAGTATTCCATCTACCTGGCGAATGCCTTGCAATCTCAAGAACCGTTTCATATACCGGAAGTCTTCTCCTATCCAAACCAAGCGTTTGTCGTCTGCCAGGTTCCGGATAGCACCGGGATCCTTGTCGAACGCCACCAGCTTGCCGTTAGCGCCCAGTCTTTTTAGTATCTCCGCAGCATGTCCGCCACCCCCGAAGGTCAAATCCACATAGGTGCCACCGGGGATTATCGACAAGCCTTCGATGCTTTCGTGAAGCAGCACCGGAATATGATACGCACTGTTAGTCATCATCTTGTTCACCTCCCATGACCTCTTCCGCCAGGGCTGCAAAATCGTCCACTGCCTCACGGACAGCTTCCTCATACCTGGTTTTGTCCCATATTTCGATAATGTTTACCGCTGCGGTCAGCACCAGGTCTTTTTCGATTCCTGCGAATACTTTCAGGTCTTTCGGTATGAGGATACGCCCCGATGCATCCACTTCCACCACTTTTACTCCCGCTGTAAACAAGCGGATGAAGTCGTTGTTTTTCTTACGGAAACGGTTGAGTTTGTTTACCTTCTGCATCAAGGCTTCCCATTCCTTCATAGGGTATAATTCCAGGCATTGGCGGAATACGGAGCGCTTGATGACAAACCCCTCTTCGAGTACGGGCATCAACTGCTTACGGAGCGGGGTAGCCAGGCTTACCCGCCCTTTGGCATCTGCCTTTACTTCATATGTTCCGATGAGATTCAAAGCCTTCCGGTTGGTTTCAGGCTTCAAAAGTAATAATTTTTTCCCACTTTATCCCACATTCTCCCACTTTTTGTTAATAACTTTTTGTTTGGAACGTGTTTGATTTGTAATATATTGATTTATAATGTAAAAAATAGAAACAACGCTTCTTGTTTCGTATGAAATAATATGAAGTTTAGAACAATTTCTTGTAAAAAAATGATTTATCCGGCAAATTCCATTCGTCGTCCTGGCGGGATTCCGGTAAATTTTCCGGTTTTGTAAGTTAGGACTCCGTTTACAAAGGTATGGGTGATACGTGCAGACAGGGTTAGTCCTTCCAGTGGCGACCAGCCGCATTTGTAGAGGATATTTTCCCGTTTGACTTCCCAGGGAGCATTCATATCCACCAACGTAAGATCAGCATGGTAACCTTCACGGATATATCCCCGTTCTTTGATGCGAAACAATATAGCGGGGTTGTGAGCGGTTTTTTGTACGATTTGCGTCAGTGTGATTTGCCCTTTTTGATAAAAATCGAGGAGTACCGGCAGCGCGTGTTGTACCATCGGGGCACCGCTCGGGCAGTGGATATAGGGCTTTGTTTTCTCTTCGAGGGTATGTGGGGCGTGGTCGGTAGCTATGACGTCTATCCTGCCGTCGAGAAGCGCTTTCCACAGGGCTTTTCTGTGTTTTTCCCCTTTGATGGCGGGGTTCCATTTTACCAGGCTTCCCTTGTGCAGGTAGGCATTATCGTCGAACAGCAGGTGGTGGATACAGACTTCCGCTGTGATTTTCTTTTGTGCCGTGGGCAACCGGTTGTCGAACAGCTCCATTTCACTGGCGGTGGACAGGTGGAATACGTGCAGGCGGGCGCCTGTTTTTTTCGCCAGTGCAACAGCCTGCGAGGAGGACAGGTAGCAGGCTTCCTCACTCCGGATTTGCGGATGCATCGCCATGGGGATATCGTCTCCGTAGAGCATACGGTATTTTTCCAAATTGTTCCGTATGGTGGTTTCGTCTTCGCAATGTACGGAGATGATGGCGTCCACATTGGAAAAAATACGTTCGAGCACTTCCCGGTCGTCCACGAGCATATTTCCGGTAGAGGAACCGAGAAAGAGTTTGATTCCGGCAGCCCGGCTGCGATCGAAAGCCAACAGTTCGTCGAGGTTGTCATTAGTGCCGCCGAGCATAAAGGAATAATTGGCATAAGAGCGTCCTTCCGCTATGCGGAATTTTTCTTCCAACAGTTTTGCTGACACGGTTTGGGGCAGGGTGTTCGGCATATCGATGAACGAGGTGATACCACCGGCTACGGCTGCCCTGCTTTCGGTAAGCAGGTCTGCTTTATGGGTAAGCCCCGGTTCCCGGAAATGCACTTGGTCGTCTATCATGCCGGGTAGCAGGTATTTTCCTTTGCCGTCAATGATGGTTTCCCCCGGCTCCGCCGGAATGGCGGAAGCGATTTTTTCGATACGTCCGCGTGATATACGTATATCCGTTTCGAATATTTTTCCTTCGTTGACTGCGCGGACGTTTTTCAGCAGTGTGTTTTTCATCGGGATAGAATTTGCCGGAAGGCTAAATAGGGTCTGTTGAAAATCACAGAAGTGCCTGAATTTTTTAGCTTGTAGGGCAGAGCGTAAAGAAAATGCCCGGTGGGCATTTTTAGCGAATGAGCCAGCCTGCCGCGCGGGCAATATAAATACTTCGAATTGAACAAGTTAAAAAAGGTAGGTGCTTCTGTGGAACGAAAACACGATATTTTTGAATGATAAAAATGCACGACTTTTTCGATAAAACCTCGATTTTTCTTGCATTTTACTATTGAAATTATTTCGTAACTCATTCTATTTTACGTGTTTGAGAGTTTTTCAGCAGACCCTAAATACCTTTGATTTTCATCTTTATTACCCCCAATACGGCTTCACCGATGATACTTCCGTTCATTTTGGATTTTCCCTTGGTACGGTCGGTGAATATCACAGGTACTTCGACGATACTGAAACCGTGTTTCCACGCCTTGAATTTCATTTCTATCTGAAAGGCATAGCCTTTGAATTGCAGGTCATTAATTCCTATTTTTTCCAATACTTTCCTGCGGTAGCAGACGAATCCTGCGGTGGTGTCTTTCACGGGTATTCCGGTGATCAGCCGGACGTATTTCGAAGCGAAGTAGGACAGGAGGATGCGTTTGAGGTCCCAATTGACCACATTGATGCCTTTGACGTACCTCGACCCGACGGACACCCCGGCATCACCGTGGAGGCAGGCATTGAGGAGACGCGGAAGGTCGCGGGGGTCGTGCGAGAAGTCGGCATCCATTTCGATGATGTATTCGTAATCCTTTTCCAAAGCCCATTGGAAGCCGGCTACATAGGCAGGTCCCAAGCCTTCTTTGGCAGGGCGCCGTAAGAGAAAAAGTTTATTCTGAAACCCGTTTTGCAGCCGTTCTACTATGTCGGCGGTGCCGTCGGGAGAATTGTCATCCACGATTAAGACGTGAAAATCACCGCCGGGGAGGGAAAAAACCGCCCTGATGATTTCTTCCACGTTTTCTTTTTCGTTGTACGTGGGGATGATGACCAATGCTCTATGTCCGTATTGTTCTATCATTTCAGCGGCAGCTGTGGAAAATTCAATAGAGCAAACGTACATATTTTTTTTGAAAAGAATTTTTGATGAGGAAGTATTTTATATCTTTGCACGTCGAAATATTGATTGTGAGTTTGATGAGCGGAAAAAAAAGGTTCTATTTGTTGTTTCGCAACGCATTGGTTTTTTTTGCGGTTACTTCATTGTACGGCTGGATTATGCGGATGTATAAGGTATGGCCGAATGATTTTCCCCAATACGGAAATATTTTACAAGCGCATTCCCACGTGGCTTTCTTGGGGTGGGGGTTTATAGCAGTGACGGCAATGATTATTTATTTGACGGATGAAAATTGGATAAACCAACCCGGGATAATAAAAAAATACAAGTTCATCAATATAAGCTTGGCGGGTTTATTGATAAGCTTTCCAATAGAGGGGTATAAAGTTTTTTCTATTGTATTGCTCACTGTTTTTTTGATAGTTTCCTATTTGTTATTATTTGATATTTATAAACGGTTACAAAGCGAAGAAGGACTTGAATTTCAATTCATGAAAACCGGGATATTGTATTATTATGTTTCCAGTATAGCATTATGGGCGGTACCGGTTATCAAAGTAATTTACGGCAAGAATACTTTGTATTATGAAGCGGTAGGTTTTTATATGCATTTTTTGTATAACGGATTTTTTACTTTAACGCTTTTCGGCTTGATATGTTTGTATGCATACAGGACCAGGGGGTATTATGAATATTACCAACAGCAAAAAATTTTTTATAAACTCTTTTCAATAAGTATTATTCCGACCTTCTTTTTGGTTAGTTATACCTTACGTGATTCCCATCCGGATGTTCTTATGTATGTGAGTGTTACCGGTGCATCGTTCCAGTTATTGATCGTCTTATATGGAATCAGATTGTTTTTCAGTTTTCTCAAGCTCAGGAGCGGATATATGTTGTTGCCATTGTTTATTGGCTTCTCATTATCATATATATTAAAGACTTTGTTTCAATTTCTTGCTTCCATACCTGTTATTCACCATGAAATCACTTCATACACAACATGGTTATTCATCGGATATATTCATTTATTTACGTTAGGTTTTATGAGCACTTCCATATTTTGGTTGGTATATAATTTTTTTAGATACAAACACAGCTTCTTTGGATTGTTGAGTTTATTTATTGGCGTAATAATCAGCGAGTTGTTGTTGTTTGCGCAAGGCGGGTTGCAGTATTTCGGATACGATTCCATTCCACAGTTCGACGTATTGATGGCAAGTGTGAGTTTCTTGATGCCGTTTGGCGTTTTATTGGTGTTGATATCCCATTACCAGAATTCAAGAAATGTGTAATCCGAATTTTTCCTTCAAATCTTTTAACAGGGGGTTTTTTGAGTGCAAATGAACGAATATTTCACCGGGTGTGTATAATTTTTTCCGTGTTTTTTCCCGGGGTTCTTGCCGCAGTTCGATATTGATATCCAAGGCGTAGTTATTGAGTTTCTTCCTCAAAAATTTCAAAATGTTTCCGGCGTTTATCCGGATTTCATCGGCCATGTGCTTTCCGGTAAAGGTGAGTTGAATGGTATAACCCGTAAGTGTGGGTTTTTGGCTTTTTAAGAACGAAGTGAGTATTTTTTTGCCCTTTTTTTCCTCTTGTGCGATATACGCATCCCATGCAGCCATAAATTCCTTATAGGTAAATTCCTCTTTGGGCAGGTCTCCGGTTTGCCCTTCGTTTGTGGTTCCGGAATTGCCGTTTATCGCATTCATCAGGGTTCTGATGCTGATTCCCGGATTGTCACCCGGAGGGTTGGATTCCGTTTTTTGGGTAGAGGGACGGTTTTCCGGTTGTTTATCTTTTTGCCGGTTTTGTGCGGGTTCCGGTAAGGGAATTTCCCCGGAAGGGGGTAATATGAAATAGTTTTTCAGCATATTATCCGTTTTGGTTCAATGAAGCCATTTGCATCAGGGACAATTCCACCAGCAGGCGGGGATTGTAGGACGCCTTATATTGCAGGTCGCAATGCGTAGCTATATCCAAGGCTTTCATCAGGAATGCCACGGGAGTCTCCGTCGCTTGTTCCGCATATTTTTTTCGCGTGTTGTCCCCTGCTTCTATCAGGGCTAAACTCTGCTTGTCCTTGGCTAATAACAGGTCTCTGAAATGCGATGCCAACCCGTTGATAAAGTGATGTAAATCAAAGCCTTTCTTTACGAGTTTATCTAATGCCAACAGGATTTCCGTGATGTTATTCCGCAGTATGTATTCCGTCATTTCGTGATAGGTGTCGAAATCCAAAATATGCAAATCTTCCGCTACGGATGTGCCGGTGAGTTTTCCGTTTCCGGAACTCGCCAAGCGGTCGAATAGCGACAAGGCATCCCGTAATGCGCCGTCGGCTTTGCGCGCGATGAGAAGCAAAGCGTCGTCATCGGCTTCGATGCCTTCTTTTTCCGCTATTTTTTTCAGGTAATCTTTTATGTCTTTTACCTCGATGCGGCGAAAATCGTATATCTGACAGCGTGATAGAATGGTAGGAATAATCTTGTGTTTTTCGGTAGTAGCCAGAATGAAAATAGCATGCGGAGGGGGTTCTTCAAGGGTTTTGAGAAAAGCATTGAACGCCGACTGGCTAAGCATGTGTACTTCATCGATGATATAGACTTTGTATTTACCCACCTGCGGTGGAATGCGTACCTGGTCTATCAAATTCCGGATGTCGTCCACGGAATTGTTGGAAGCGGCATCCAATTCGAAAATATTGAAGGCAAAATCCTCATCCGGATATTCCTGCCCTTCCGTTTGGTTGATGCGTTTTGCCAGAATTCTCGCACAAGTGGTTTTGCCCACCCCCCTGGGACCTGTGAACAACAGTGCCTGCGCCAATTGGTTCTTTTCTATGGCATTTTCCAATGTTTTGGTAATCGCTCCTTGCCCGACCACTTCGTCAAACCGCCGGGGGCGGTATTTCCTGGCAGATACGATGTAAGGTTGCTCTGTCATCAGACATAAATTTTTTGCTAAAATACGCTTTTTCCCCGTACATTCAAAAGTATTTTTTCTTATGCAAAAGCGAAAAGCCGGATTTTATGACAAAAATCAAGCTGCCACCTCTATTGGGTTTTGTACCTTTGCTTCGTTATCCAACTATAAAAAGCATTATTATGGAATACAGAATCGAAAAAGATACATTAGGCGAAGTCAAAGTGCCTGCCGGCAAATACTGGGGCGCACAGACACAACGCTCGTTACAAAATTTCAAAATCGGTGAACCCGCATCCATGCCGAAAGAAATCATCCGGGCATTTGCTTATCTGAAAAAAGCGGCGGCTTATGCCAATTGCGAACTGGGCGTCCTCGAAGAGGGCAAACGCGACCTGATAGCCCGGGTATGTGACGAAATATTGGAAGGAAAACTCGACGACCAGTTTCCCCTGGTCATCTGGCAGACCGGCTCCGGAACACAGAGTAATATGAATGTCAACGAAGTCATCGCCAACCGCGCACAGGTTCTCGCCGGAAGGAAAATAGGAGAGGAAAAAATCCTCCAACCCAATGACGATGTGAACAAATCACAGTCGTCTAACGATACTTTCCCTACCGGCATGCACATTGCCGCTTATAAAATGCTGATGGAAGTAACCTTGCCCGGTGTCAGAAAACTATACGAAACACTTCGCAGCAAATCCGGTGAGTTCAAAAACATAGTCAAGATAGGCAGAACTCACCTGATGGATGCCACACCTCTTACCCTCGGACAGGAATTTTCCGGCTACGCCTCACAATTGGAACACGGTATCAAAGCCCTGGAAAATACTTTGCCTCATCTGGCGGAACTCGCTCTGGGCGGTACGGCGGTAGGAACCGGACTCAATACCCCGAAGGGGTATGATGTTGCCGTAGCCCGGTATATAGCGGAATTCACCGGTTACCCGTTTGTAACCGCCGGGAATAAATTCGAAGCCTTGGCAGCTCACGATGCTTTGGTCGAAAGCCATGGTGCCCTCAAACAACTCGCCGTATCACTGAACAAGATAGCACACGATATACGTATGCTCGCTTCCGGTCCGAGGAGCGGAATTGGCGAACTCATTTTGCCCGCCAACGAACCCGGTTCCTCTATCATGCCCGGCAAAGTGAATCCCACCCAAGCCGAAGCGCTGACTATGGTCTGTGCCCAAGTCATGGGAAATGATGTAACCATGACCGTCGCCGGCACCCAAGGACATTTCGAACTCAATGTGTTCAAACCGGTCATGGCATACAATTTCCTCCAATCCGCCCGGCTACTCGGCGATGCCTGCGTTTCTTTCAACGACAACCTCGCTACGGGTATCCGCCCCAATGTGGAACGTATCAAAGAACTGGTCAACAATTCCCTGATGCTCGTCACGGCACTGAACACCAAAATCGGTTATTACAAAGCCGCAGAAATAGCCCAAGCCGCTCATAAGAACGGAACTACGCTCAAAGAAGAAGCCATCCGCCTGGGCTATGTTACAGAAGAGGAATACGACCGTTGGGTAGTACCTGAAAAAATGACCGGAAGTATGGATTGATAATACCGTTACCCGTTTGTCGTTTCCGGAAGCCGGAGGGGTAGCGTTACTTCCCGTTGAACGCATTCATGGTATGTTGTAATCCCGCCGTGGCAAAAGATAATACCGCATCGGCAAATACGGGAATCCGCTCGCGTATGAGCGCCTGTTCCCCTTCGGTCCATTTGCCGAGAACATATCCGGTTTGCCCCCCTTCGGGGAAATCGTTTCCGATACCGAAACGCAGGCGGGCATACTGTGTGGTGCCCAAGATGTCTTGAATATCCTGCAATCCGTTGTGCCCGCCGGCTCCTCCTTTTCCTTTCATCCGCAGGGTGCCGGGAGGTAAACTCAAATCATCGCTTACCACAAGCAAATTCTCCACCGGAATGTTTTCTTTCTGCAACCAATACCTGACGGCTTTGCCGCTCCTGTTCATATAAGTGGAAGGTTTCAATAAGAGGAGCAGCCTGCCTTTGTGCCGGATTTTTGCCGTGGCACCGAGCCGCGACGGACTGAACGTCACTTCAAAGCGTTCCGCCAATGCATCCAATACGTCAAAACCTATGTTGTGACGTGTATTCCGGTATTCATCCCCCGGATTTCCCAGTCCTGTTATCAGGTATTTTTTCATTTTGTCAACAGGTTCGGCGGGTTTGTGAATAAGTTCGAATAATCGTGTCCAAAGAGTCATACTGAAATACCCGTAGGAGCGTTAATAATGAAAATTAATGGTAAATTCGCCGTTGTATTTACCGGCACAAAGATAATGGATAATATGTATTGGGTAATAGATATTGGGAATACCAAAATCAAGGTGGGTTTTTTCCGTGATGACCATTTGGTGGAAACCTCCGGATTTTCCCGTGAAGCCTTCCTCAAAGTGATGGAAAGGTATCATGAGCGATATCCTTTTTCCGGAGGGATTGTATCCTCGGTGGCGGGGTTGCATCCTCCGGAAAAAAACTTTTTTTCCGCGTCCGGCTGGTTGGAATTGCACAGAGGATTGAAGATGAATTTTACCAATCTGTACGCGACACCCGGTACATTGGGATCCGACAGGATGGCATTGGCGGCAGCGGCGGCGGCCGGGTTTCCCGGCAGGCACGTCCTGGTCATAGACGCAGGTACGTGCCTTACATACGAGTATGTAAACGCCGCCGCGGAATATCTGGGAGGAGCCATCTCGCCGGGGATAATGAGCCGGTACAGGGCATTGCACCGCGATACGGCGAACCTGCCTCTGCTTTCTCCCGTGTTACCTCCCGGTATCACGGGGAACGATACGGAAACCTCCATGCATTCGGGAGTCATATATGGGGTCGTCGCCGAAATAGAAGGGGTCATTTCACGGTACCAAACCAAAGCCGGCAAGGGCTTACACGTGGTATTGACCGGAGGTGATGCCGTATTTTTGGCTAATCAGTTAAAAAGTAGCATCTTTGTCCGTCCGGATTTTTTGTTGTACGGGCTATACACTATTTTGAAAATTAACGACAGATGACACGATTGATCATTTTTATCCTCTTTTCCGGAATCACGGCGGGAGGAATCGCTCAAAAACTCGATGCTTCGCCGTATTCCCATTTCGGTACGGGTAATCAAATAGAGCCGGTGAACACTTTCTCTGCATTGATGGGCGGTGCGGACGGAGGCTATTCGGGGTCATCCGTCTTGAATTTTTCCAACCCTGCTGCTCTTTCCGGTTTGAAGAACACCGTGTTCGACATGGGTGCGTTCTACGGATATCTGAACAGTTCGGATTTTTCCGCCGCGCAGAAGGTTACCCTATCCGGTTTGGGATACCTGTCGATGGGATTTCCTTTGTCGAAAAAAATGGGATTTTCGGCTTCGCTCCAACCCGCTTCCAATATGGGCTATAAGATACAAATAGAACAACCCGGTGAAGTGGAAACTTTCGTAGGCGACGGAGGTACGAGTGTGTTCTCCGTCAGGGCAGGTTATGAGTTGTATCAAGGTATTAGCCTGGGAGTGGAAGGAAACTATTATTTCGGGAATGTCGAATATTCCATTATCGACAGCCGTGACGAAGTCTATTACAGTACGCATTACCGGACGCTGTCTTACCTTTCGGGTTATTCGTTTGGTGCCGGTTTGTTGTACCGCAAAATGTATAAGGAAAAAAATTACATTTCGGCGGGAGCCAAGCTGAAATTCGAAGACCGTCTGAAAGCCGAGTCGGAAGAGTACCTGTACAGTTCCCGTATTTTCGGCACGTTGGAGGAACCTCATGATACCTTAACCAGCAGAACCGGTATCGAGAGTGAAATCATCCGTCCGCTCAAATACGCCTTGTATCTCGGCGCTGGAAAAACCGGCAATTGGTATGCCGGTATCGGTTATGAAAGCCAAGACGCCTGGCAATTCGGCGATATCGTGGTTCCCGATAACGACAAGGTAGAATATACCGGTTCGTATGCTGTCAGAGCCGGTGGTTTCTGGATTCCTAAAATCAATTCGTTGACGAGTTATTGGAGCCGTGTAAAGTATTCTGCCGGAGTGAAATACGTACACACCGGATTGTCTATCGCCACGCCCGGAACACAGGGTGCTTTCCAGGATGTAAACAAGTTTGGCATATCTTTTGGTTTAGGCTTACCGGCCGGCACCCGTAATTCGCAAATTCAATTGGGATTCGAGTACGAAAACAGGGGAAAAAATTCCGGAGGACTGATACAAGAACAGTTCTACAACTTGCGAATCGGGGTCAACATTTCGGAAAAATGGTTTAGAAAACGTAAAATAGATTAATTCAAACACAGAAAATTATGAAAGCGATGAGAAAATTTACCGTATTATTTATGTGGATGCTTTTGGTGGCAAATGTTCAGACGTTTGCACAGCAGCAAGAAGAAAACCAGGAATGTACACTGAAATACACGGAGTTCAGAAGCCTGTATTCCAGTAAGAATTATGACAAAGCGTACGAACCCTGGCTGTGGACTTTTGAAAACTGCCCCAAATTGTCCATCAATATCTATAAAAACGGTCTAAAAATAGCCAAACACAAATATAAAAACAGCGAAGGTGCCGAAAAAGAGGCGGCAAAAGAGCTGGTCGAAAGGGTATATACCCAACGGTTGAAATATTTTCCCGGTGAAAAACCCGCCAAAATGTACAGTGAGTACGCGATGTTCATGGACAAAGCCGGCGCCAGTGAAGAAAAAGTTTTCGAGCTCTTGCAGAAATCTTATGAAATCAATCCCAAAGAAATGGGAGTGAAGGCTATTTTCAAATATTTCGACGGTATTATCAAGCGAAATAAAGACACCAACGTACAGTATATTTTCGATATGCACGACAACCTGTTGGATGTGGTCAACGCCAAGATGACGCATTTGTCGAAAGAATTGGATAAGCTGCGCGAAATGGAAGAATCCGGACAGGAACTCACCGAGCGTCAAGCTTATTTGAAAAATGCGTACAGTAAGAACCTGACGGCATTGAGTAAGATAGAAGGCGGGTTGAGCGCCAAATTGGAAGCCTACGCCACATGCGACCGCTTGATACCCATGTACGAGAAAGACTTTGCGGAAAAGAAATCCGATAGCCAATGGCTCAAACGAAGCGTCTCACGCCTGCATCACAAAGGCTGTACTGACAGCGAACTCTACGACAGAATGGTAGAAACGTATGTCAATGCCGAACCCTCTGCCGATGCATACAAATTCTATGCGGGACTGCTGATGAAAAAAGGAAACGAAACCAAAGCGCTGGAATATTTCCAAAAAGCCGAAGGTATGGAGACTGATGCTTATGAAAAAGCCAAACTCCTGCTCTTTATCGCCAAATTGATGAAGAACAAAGGAAGGAAATCCGAAGCGCGGAAATATGCTTACCAAGCCTTACAAGCGCGTCCGAGTATGGGTAAAGCCTACTTGCTTATCGCTTCCCTGTATGCCAGTAGCGCCAAAGCTTGTAGCAACGGGGACGTCTTTACCCAAAGGATGATCTATCAAGCTGCATTGAACAAAGCGCTCAAAGCCAAAGCCATCGACCCGGGTATCAGTTCATTGGCTTCCAAATACATTAGGAATTATAAAGCCAAAGCGCCTACGACACAAGATGTGTTCGACCAAGGATTACAATCCGGTACCCCGTTCAAAATAGGTTGCTGGATAGGAGAAACGGTGAACATTCCGTAGTCGCACCTCCGGGCATGTCGTGAAAATCATCGCCTTTCATATCAAATTCCACAGTGTCGCCATACTTCTGGCGGCACTGCTTTTTTCTTGTACCAACGATATCAAAAAGGTAAGAAACTTTCTGTCTGATAAGAATTTGCCCATAGGCAAAGCGCAAAACATACATACCTTGTACAAAGATTCGGGTAAGGTGGTGAGCATACTCGACAGCCCGCTGATGTATGATTATGCGAACAGGGAATTACAACCCTATATGGAATTTCCCGAAGGCATCCGCCTGTTGCGGATTTACGGAGATTCCGACAGTACCTTGGTCACCGCACGGTACGCACTGACATATACGAAAAACGACCTGTCCGAATTGCGCGACAGCGTAGAAGTAATCAATTATTCCAAAAACTTCATCTTGCGTACTTCACAATTGTTCTGGGACCAAAAACTCCACTACTTTATCTCTACACAACCCTTCATACTGGTCACTCCGTCCGATACCATCTACGGACAAGGATTCGAATCGACTGAAAATCTCGAAAACTGGCAATCGCGCAACAACTACGGAAGCCTGACCGTAAAGGAATGATTTCTATCTGTCCGCTTTGCTGCCCCCTTGGTGCTTTCCCATACATTTATCACACCCGGAATTCTTTTTCCTTCCGGAAAATATAGACCTCGTGACGGTATAAACCGCCCAAAACAACAGAAAATATATGATTAATTTTTCAGGCATTTACGATAGGATTTGGTAAGATAACAAGGCTGTGACATACGCCATTCCCGTCATATATACAAAAACCAAAACCGGCCATTTCCACGAACGGGTTTCAATGCGTAAGGTCGCCAGGGTGCTGAAACATTGCATTGCAAAGACATAAAAAAGCAATAGGGAAATGCCCGTAGCAAAAGTAAAAATTTTTCTCCCGCTGACACTGTCGGTTTCTGCTGCCAGGCGCTCCCTTATCAGCCGGTTGTCATTCGCTTCACCGACACTGTAAATAGTCGATAAGGTGCTGACGAACACTTCCCTTGCAGCAAATGAAGTCAGTAGCGCAATGCCGATTTTCCAATCATAACCCAAAGGACGGATAGCCGGTTCTATCGCCTTGCCCAATTCGCCCAAATACGAATGTTCCAATTTGTAAGCGGAAACGTCCGCCGGGGTATATTTTGTTTTTTGTTCGGCGACAAATTTTCCGGCTTGGTGGAAATGATCGCCGCCGTGTGTGGCCAAAAACCAAAGAATGACGGAAAAAGCCATAATGATTTTTCCGGCACCGAACACAAAAGCTTTGACATTATCCCATACCGTTATCCAAACATTTCGCAAAATAGGGGCTTTGTATTCGGGCATTTCCAAGATAAAAAACCGCTTCCGTTTCGACTTGATGAGCCGGTGCAATACAAAAGCGGAAAATAAAGCGGCGAAAAAGCCGAGAAAATACAATGCCAACAATACCAATCCTTGTATCTGCACAATGCCCCATAATTTTCCGGAAGGAACAATCAAGGCGATGATAATGGTATAAACAGGCAATCGGGCGGAACAAGTGATAAAAGGGGTTACCAACATCGTTATCAACCGTTCTTTACTGTTTCCGATAGTGCGCGCACTCATAATCGCCGGCACGGCACAAGCGGTTCCCGACAATAACGGCACCACCGATTTTCCCGACAAACCGAAGGGCTGCATCAACCTGTCCATCAAAAATACAATCCGGCTCATATAACCCATTTCCTCCAACAAAGCGATAAATAAGAACAAAATCACAATTTGCGGCACAAACATCAATATGCCCGCCAATCCCGGCAAAATACCGTCGGTAAGCAAGCCTGTCAATTGACTTTGGGGCAAATGTATTTTTAAATATGACGAAGCTTGGGTAAAAAACCGGTCAATCCAATCCATCGGTAATGAAGCCCAAGAAAAAATGGCTTGAAAAACCAAAAACATAATAACGGCAAAAATAATCAGTCCCCAAAATTTATGTAGCAATATCCGGTCAATCTTTCCGGTAAGTCCCGTGGCTTTAAGCCGGTCTTTTTCATAAACACCGTTCAATATATTACGAATATCCGCATAGCGTTTGACGACTTCTTTTTGCAAGAGTCTTTTTACATCCGTTTTTTTGTAAGGTAGTTCATTTATCGCTTGGTAATCATTTGATATTTCCGGTTGAAACACCTCCTGTTCCGTATATAACAGCCATAGTTTATAAAGCTGCTCTGCGGGGTATTTATCTTTGATAAAATCGATATTGGTAGCCGTCAGTCCATAAGCGGGGAAATATTTTCCCGAAGGGCAAGCGAACATTTCCGGTATCATTTCTTTGAATTCGTGAATACGCCCTTTTCCTTGCCGTGTTCCGTCGCCTTTACTGCGTTTGGCACTGATAAGGATAACCGGTATTTGCAGCCGTTTTTTCAGCTCGTCCACATCGATGCGAATTCCTTTTTTTTGCATTTCATCGCACATATTAATCGCCAACATCAGCGGATAACCCAAATCTTGTAACTCGGTGAGCAAAAGCAAGTTCCGTTTCAAATTATTGACATCCGCCACTACGATGATCCCGTCGATGCCTTCGCGGTTTATCACCAATTCGCGCAATACCACCTCCTCGTCTTTCGATGCGGGATGCAAGCTGTAAGTGCCGGGCAAATCGATTAATTCTATCTCCGTGCCATCGTCCAAATGAAACGTCCCACTTACCCGGCTAACGGTAATCCCCGGATAATTTCCTATCTTTTTGTGCAATCCGGTCAATTTGTTAAACAAAGACGTTTTTCCCGTATTGGGATTGCCTACCAGTGCCAATTTATATTTTTTATTTTGCATCATCTATCAATTTCACTTCTATTTCAGATACGATTTCTTTTCCCA
>CAZQPD010000024.1:0-4416 GCA_964595235.1 uncultured Polaribacter sp. | reverse complement strand
GAACTCCATTTCTACGGGATATTGCATTTCCCGTTGTCCAACTCTCAATAAATCTTTGAGGATATTTGCCAAAGGAAAAGTATCGTATTTCAGGATTTGTTCGAAAGTAATCAGGCGGATGCCGTCATGCATGATCCCGGGACGTAAAATATTATTCTGCAGGTCATAAGTGGAAGCTACATATTTCATCGAGCCGTGGGTGGCAGCTTTGCGAATCCTGATTTTTCTCTTGTTAACATCTTCGTCCAACGAGGTTTTGAACAAGCCGGGGTCGGTCTCGAGAGCAATAAAATATTTTTGGGTTTCGCGTTGGGCGGTTTGGGGGTTAGAAAGTTGTAATAATTTTTTCGGGTGGTAGGGAGAAAAGCGTATGCCTTGCCCGCCTTGGACGATATATTCGCCGAGTCCCATAGCCAGATTGACAATTCCTTCCGAGGATTTTTCTTCTCCTATCGGGTAATAATTAATCGACCGTGCCACACCGGACAAGGTCGGATAATACACATCATCGTATTGTTTTCCGATTACTTCCTGAAGTACGACGGCCATTTTGTTCTCTTCTATATCATGGGAAGTGGCTTTGATATAAGCCCGGCTGTTACGGTAATAGGCGGACGCCATGACGGATTTAATCGCACGGGTTACCATTTCCATCATTTTATCTATGGGTGCATGAGGCACCATATAGGTAGCGAACACACCTGCAAACGGCTGGTATAAGGAGTCTTCCAAAACACTTGAAGAACGTATGGCGACAGGTGTCTGAAGGGTAGAAACAAAAGTCCGGATATCGTCCAAAGCCCATTGGGGAAGTGGCTTGGAAATGAATTTGTTCAAGATAGTGCGGTCGTCATCTGTTTTGGCGATAAAACGAAAAAGGTTATGTTCGTTCATAAACTCATCGAATACTTCCGTACTTAAGACCACGGTACGGGGGATACTAATGACGACCTGAGCGTACTTATTAGCCAAACGATGCCGTTTGATAAAAGAGTCCACAAATGCCAATCCGCGGCCCTTTCCTCCCAGGGCGCCGTCACCGATACGTGAAAAAATCAGGTATTCATCATATGTTTCTTTTTCGAATTTGGCGATTACGCCCCGTGTCCGGTATTTGCGGTAAGTTTGAATGGCTTCGGCGAGGAAAACCTGTACTTCTTTGTTCTCCTTGAAGTCGGAATACTCAATACCTGAAAAAAGTTTTGCCAGAGGGAATAATGCCCGTGATTGCAACCATTTGCTGAAATCATTACGGCGGGCGTGATAAGCCAGCGTCTCCACCGACACATAGGAAATAGCATTCTGTAGTTCTTTGAGGTTCTTAGCTCTGAAAATCACTTTTTTCTTCTCCGGGTCCCAAAATTCGAATTCTCCGAACGAAAAATATTTACTGATATGCTGTTCGAGTTCTAACCCCAGGGTTTCTGATAGCTTATGTATAAATTGCACTCCGTATTCCGCTGCTTTTTTCTTATTTTCCAAATCAGAGGATTGGATGATGACCGGGAGATAACGGTCGTAGTTATGAATATATTCAGTCAAGTGGAAACCTGCCAATCGATCTCTTTTACCATCCCTGTAGAAACTGACATCAGAGATGACGCCGAGCAGGCTTTTTTTATACATTTCAAAAAGAGCTGTGGCTTCTTCATAAGTACGTGCTAATAAAATTTTCGGGCGCCCCCGTTTGGACATCATCTTGTTATGCTCATTATATCCCTCTTGGACGAACAACTCCGTTTGCTTCCATATAGCTTTGTATATCAACGGTATATACCGGGAATAGAAGCGCAGGGAATCTTCTACCAACAAGATTGCTTTGACGCCTATCTCATTGATGTCTTTTGCCGCGTTCAAGCTGTCTTCGACCAATTTAATGATAGCGAGAAAAATTTCGATATTCCCACTCCAGTGAAACACGAAATCAATCACGCCGGACTCTTTGGTATCGAGTATTTTATGCAATTCGGATGAAAAATGGCTCAATGCGGCAATAGGAACTGCCGGAAATTCCTCTTTGATGATTTGCGATATTTTCAATGCCCGTGTACTCGTATCCACCCAAGTAATAACCAAGTCGATATGGGTATTGCGCAATACATTCAAGGCGCTTTTGCCAGAATAAGCATGTAAAAAGTTGGGTGGATAACGCAAGTTCAACGCAGTATATTCGTTGAAAATTTGCTCGTCTATACGCCCATCTTCTTCCAACAGGTAAAAATCGTAATTGGAACAAACGATGAGCACATTATGTATCCTGTTTTGCATCAGCAATTTGTAAGGGAAATCCTCGAATACATAAGAATGCAAATCAGGAAGCTTGGCAGTGTAATTCTTAGAGCTCATAATATTTTATTAATTCTTTCCGGCAAGTATCCGGAAAAAATAGTATTTTTGTTCTGCTAATTTAAAAATAATAATCAAAGATGAAAAAGAATGTTTTCATTTTACTTTTGGCCTTAACCTGGACGGTTTCCACACATTCGCAAACAGATATGAAGCGAAACGAAGCCCACTTGAATGCGCTGACCATCATGGCATTGAAATGGGTAGATGTCAGTTATGAATACATTTTGAACGAGGAGAGCTCGGCTGGGCTCGCTGTCACCTATAAGTTCTCCGACACACGTCCGAAATTGATCCCCGACCAGCAATATGCCGTATCGGTTTTCTACCGGTATTATATTTCCCAACAGAATGCCGACGGTATCTTCGGCGAGGTATTTACCATGCTGAATGGCGGTGAAGTGGAAGATGATGTAGCAGAAGGGGCGGAACAGACCTATACTTCGTATTCCGACGGTGCTTTCGGTGTAGGTGCCGGTTATAAATTCATTTCTAACAGGGGATTGGTATTGCAGGGCTATCTGGGTATAGGGCGGAATTTGTTTGATGACAATGCACCTGCCGCAGTATTCCGTGCCGGTGTTACCATTGGGTACCGGTTTTAGGATGACGGAAATCAGGACCGGGCAAAAAATACCGGAATAAATTTTGTCATAATAAATTCTAATAGTACATTTGCCGACCCGGATATAGAGGTCATATATCATATATCCGGGGATATCCGGAGAGGTGCCGGAGTGGTCGAACGGGGCTCCCTGCTAAGGAGTTGTACCCTTACGGGTACCGGGGGTTCGAATCCCTTCCTCTCCGCAAAGCCGGCGGGTATCCGCCCGCCGGTTTTTCTTAGGAATACAATTTATATTCCGGCTTTTCCGGTCGCGTAGCTCAGCTGGATAGAGCATCTGCCTTCTAAGCAGACGGTCACAGGTTCGAATCCTGTCGCGATCACCACACGGGGTATAGCGCAGTCCGGTTAGCGCACCTGCTTTGGGAGCAGGGGGTCGCAGGTTCGAATCCTGCTACCCCGACCATCCGGAAAACAAAAACCGCGAAGCGGTTTTTTCTCCCCCAAAATCCACATGAGCTTGCTCATAAGTGGATTTTGGGGGAGAAAAAATGTCCAAACGAAGTTTGGGGTTTTTGTTCTCCGGATGTTCATTTCCCCCATTCAGGATCAGCGAAGCTAATCCTGCCCGGCTCATAAGTGGATTTTGGGGGAGAAAAAATGTCCAACCGAAGTTTGGGGTTTTGTTCTCCGGATGTTCTTTACCCCCATTCAGGATCAGCGAAGCTAATCGTGCCCGGCTCATAAGTGGATTTTGGGAGAGAAAAAATGTCCAAACGAAGTTTGGGAGGCAAAATCAAATTTACTTTTTATAATTTTGGCTGGTATTATCACACTAAAAAACGGGCTATTATGATATTATCCGGACGTATTGACAAAGTAAAAAGCACGCTTATTCGCTTAATACTTCTTTTGCTTCCGGTATGTTTATCCGCTCAACTCCATATTTGGGAAAGGACGAATCCCGGCGGAGGGGGTGCATTCAGCACTATTGGCGCCAGTAAATCGGGAATAATCATTGCGGGGAGTGATTTAAGCGGAGCCTATCGCAGTACAGATCACGGCGAAAGTTGGGATGTTATCGGTGCGGCAAGCGGACTGACGGAGACTCATGTATCGGGGGTTGGCTTTCACCGGATAGACGGGAATATACTATTTATTGGTACCGAGAACGGTATTTTCAGAAGTGATGATGGTGGTGAAAGCGTCATCAAGGTATTAGATTCAGGATATATAACGGATATTGAATTCGGTTCGGACAATCCTCAATATGGATACGCCGCGTACCACCCCTATTATGATTCACTGAACGGCATGGTATATAAGACAATCGACAGCGGTATGTCGTGGTATCCTGTCAGCACTGACCTGCCGGATGATTTACGCATATTAAAAATTGTAGTAAACCCGCAAAATGCAAACACATTATATATACTCACGGGTAACGGAAGGTTTTCTTGTAGTGAAGCTTCCGTATATAAAAGTACGGACGGCGGCATGACATG
>CAZQPD010000023.1:0-2919 GCA_964595235.1 uncultured Polaribacter sp. | reverse complement strand
TTTTTCTAAAATAATCTTCCTCGGGGCTAAACAAAAAAAACTCAACTTCCCCGCTTCCTTCGTCAGGGGGAAGTCTCAAACAGTTTTTTGTTTTTAACGCCCCTTCGTCGTTATTTTTACGAAAAATTTTCCAATGGCGGAAACCTTCTTACATGTTCCCGTAGGAACGAAGTTATTCGTTTTGTTAGAAGTATTGGAGCGGTGTCATTTCGATACGGAGCGGTAGCGGAGTGAGAAATCTTTTGTAGTTGATAGTTATTAGTTTTTAGTTGATAGTTGGAGAGCCGTGTCATTTCGAACGGAGTGAGAAATCTTTTATATTTGATGAAGTTTTTCCCCCACGCGGCAAGCTGGCTCATTCGCTAAAAATGCCCACCGGACATTTTCTTAACGCTCTGCCCTTGTGATTTTCAGAAGACCCGAATTACGAAATGATTTCAATAGTAAAATGCAAGAAAAATCGAGGTTATATCCTAAAAGTACGGTTAATATCTGAAAATCCGTTTTTTTAACCAAAGTTTTTTCTTGCCGTAATGTATTACCGCTTCTGATAGCATAAGTATATCGGATCCTATCACGCCGTCCACGGGAGGCAGGTGCATAGAGGCAAAAGCGCTATTGATATGGGATAAGTCCAAAAGTGCCATATGCAAGTTATCATGGCGCCATTTTCCGAGTTTAAACCGTACTTCGAAGGCTTGCATCATTTCTATATCACGTGTGCCGGCACCTGTGGCCGTTTCGTCCGATTCTATGGGTTGTAAGCGGTAATATGCCGCACGGGATAAATCGATACAGGTATGGCTGGCACCGGTATCCAGGACGAAACGTCCTTTTCTTCCGTTAATAAATGCTTTTACAATCAAATGTCCGGACGGGATGACATGTAGCCTGACACCTGTAAAATTTTTCCGTTGAAAAAAGTTTTTCCATTTCATAAGTGATTTCTTTTCCGGATTTTTTCTCCGGGTTTGTAATAATTCCGGTAGATTCAGGTCTTGCCGAAAAAAGAAAATACCGTACCACCGTACCGTCTGTTCTCGATTAATTCCGGGCAGTATGACATATCGTTCGTTCCGTTATGTTCGATGACCAGTACGCCGTCCCGGCGCAACAGGTTGCGTTCGAAAACCATTTCGCACAAGCTGCGGTATGCTTCTGCCGGATAATCATAAGGTGGGTCTGCGAAAATGATATCATAGGTATCCGGTGTTCGTTCGAGGAATGCCAAGGCACCGGTATGGTGGGTCAATATGGGAAAAGAGAGTGCTTGGGCGGTCTCCCTGATAAACCGGCAACAGGCATGATGTTTGTCCACACATTCGACTGACGGGACACCGCGTGAGGCAAATTCGTAGGCGATGTTTCCGGTACCGGAAAATAAGTCCAATACCGAAATATTTTCGAAGTCGAAACGGTGATACAGGATGTTGAAAAGTGCTTCCTTGTGCATATCGGAGGTGGGACGAACGGGTAATTTGCGGGGGGCAAAAAATTTTTTCCCCTTGTATGTACCGGCGATGATACGCATGATTATATTTGGTTCAGCAAGATGAAATGCTGGTGGCGGAATAATGAATCCCTATGTTCTTCATAGAAATCGTCCGAAACAGCATAACCGCCTTCCTTGATAAAACGCAATTTTCTGATGTAATTATATAACAATTCGTACAAAGGAGTATCTTTGGTAATATTTCCCGATAAATATACGGGTTGTGTATCGGTAGAAAGCCCGAGTTGTTCCATACTGAACAGAATATAATAGAGAACGTCTTCGGGTGCGGAGAACAGGAAGCTGTTAAAATACTGTAATTTTCCTTCCTCGAAGTAGATGATGTCGAGGGAATTGTTATTGATATTTACAAAGAAATTGTTGGTTACATCTTTTTTGTACATTCTGAAAAAGGACCGTGCCAATACCCCGGCTGCATGGATAAATTCGAATTCGCCGTATTTGTCTATCAAGTAATTTACCACATTCATATAGGGGATATAAATGACTTTTGCATCCAATCCGGGAATGTCATCCACATATATACGGTCACCTTCCAGCAGCCGGATACCGAATTTCAAGTATTCCCTTTGGTTGTTCACATCATATAATTCGTTGGGGATGATCGTAGCGAGATGGTTGTAGAAAGTGACCTTTACCGACTCATATTTCATGTTCAGGTATTCATCTTCACGTATTATTTCATCGATATAGGCTTCGAGCTTTCCGGGGTTGGTCGTTCTTTTTTGAAACGCGAAAGAGCGTAATACGACCAGATCTACCATATCTTTGTGGAATACGGCGTATTCGAGTCCGTCCTCGTAGATGAGGAGGTTGAGCTGTAAACTACCTTGGTCAGCTTCGATAAAGTTATTTCGCAGGTTTGTTTTCAACATCGTATTCGGGTGGCCAGTTTCCACTGTCTTTTACGTCTTCGAGGGTTCCTACCGAGATGTATTCACCCCTGACTTCATCAATTCCGGCAGCAGTTATTTCTTGTTCGATTAATTTTTTGTTCATTCCGTGCAGTACAATTTTCTTGGCTACACGTGCCTCGAATACAGGCATTTTTTTAGCGGTAATACCTTTTTCCACATAGCCGGTTCTCAACTCGAATTTAGCATCGGTACCGGGTACATTCATCATGTTTTTATAGTCTTTATTCTTGTATTTTTCTATGACTTTTTTGAAGCCGATAGTATCGATTACCTTTTTTTCCTTGGTGACGGTAATTCCGCGTTCTACTACCTGGTAAGTGGTTTCCCTGGTTTGGGTAATGGGCATACTGTCTTTTTCGATAAAATCTATTAACTTGTTGAAGTCGTTAGTATAATTGCCCTTAGCATATAGATAATCTTTTTCGGCATCGCGGATGATTTTCAAGCGGTCTATCACTTGGGAATACCTTTTTTTCTTTTCTGCTTCGA
>CAZQPD010000022.1:0-6989 GCA_964595235.1 uncultured Polaribacter sp. | reverse complement strand
CCCTTCTTACATGTTCCCGTAGGAACGGAGTTTTTCGTTTTGTTAGAAGTATTGGAGCGTGTCATTTCGATACGGAGCAGTAGCGGAGTGAGAAATCTTTTATAATGGTCAATGGTTAATGGTTAGTTGGGACGTGTCATTTCGACCGCAGTGAGAAATCTTTTTGTTTTGTGACAAATCCCCGGAAAAGGAATATCTGTCGTAAATCAATGTCCCTGTTTCTTTTAACTCTCTTTTACGTGTTTGAGGGTTTTTCAGCAGACCCTATGTACGCCCTGCCCAAGTGTGACGGGCATCTTACCTCTTGGGCGGACGCGGCGGGGCATTTCCGTTACGGCGTTCTTTGAGGCGTTGCATCAATTTCCGGTTGAACTCCCTTTCGAGTTTGAAATACATAATGACTTTCAGCGGTGGGAGGATTTCCAAGAGTTTGCGAGTATAATCCCTTTGTATTTCATAACGTAAACGGTCTATTTCGATTTTGTTATCGATGACCTCCATTTGTTCTTTTTCATCGAGTTCTTGCAATTTTCCCTTTCTCACTTTGTCCAATACTTCTTTTTTGAACCTTTCGTTGAGTTTTCTTTTTTGTTCTGCGTATTCGTAGAACACTTTTTCTAGTTTTTCGCTTTCGTTTTTGTTCAGCATCAGACGTTCTTTGAGAAAAGCGAGTTTGCGTTCCTGGACAGGCATGTTTTGACGGGGAAAAGGTTGTTGTCCTCTCATGATGAGTGCAGGAGCGAGTAACAGCAGCAGGCTAAACAGATATTTTTTCATGATGTTTTTTTTGGTTTGTTATATCATAATAGAGTCCGGTGTGCATTTATTCCATCATATCCACGGCATCGGTATAGTCCATCAGATAGTCAATGATTTCATCATCGCTGATTCCTTCGAGCAGTGCATCGTGATGTTCTGCGGGTTTGCCGGGGTGAGCCGGTGTATGCCCGTAGGGTTTGAACCATTTGTGAAATGCAATACTGAAAAACAGCAATAGTCCCGCAGCCACCATCCACCGGTGTCCGATGCGGAAAACTTTGGTTTTGCGGGGCTTGCCGGTGGCATTGTCTTGGGTGTATTTCGCGATTATTTCATCGAAATAACCTTCGGGAACCTTGTAATGTGATTTTTGTTGTTCCAGTAATTTTTCTATGTCTGTTTTTTCTTTCATGACGGTAATTTGACAATTAAAAACACAAAAGGTTTAATGGGAGATGACCAAATGTTTGATTTTTTTTACAGCGTGGTGGTAGTTCGCTTTGAGACTTCCCACCGAAGTGCCGGTGAGTTCTGATATTTCATTGAATTTCATGTTGTTGAAATATTTCAGGCGAAATACCTCCTGTTGTTTGGGGGGTAATTTTGCCATGGCTTTTTCCAGGCGTAAGCTGATGTCGTCCCCGTCGTAATAAGTATCCGATACCAGAAGGTTTATCATACTGTCATCGTCCGGTTCGACATCGTGTTTGTAATGTTTTTTCAGATAGTTTAGCGATTCGTTTACCGCTATCCGGTACAACCATGAGAACAGTTTGCTGTCGTAACGGAATTTGGGCAGGTTTTGGAATACTTTCATCAATGTATTTTGCAATACATCGTCGGCGTTTTCATGTGTTTTTACAATAGGCCGGATGACCCAGTATAGATCCTGCGAATAATTTTTCACGATCCAATTGATTTGTTCGTGGATCGGCTTCTTTTTGAAATCCAGCAGGTTATCCGGTTCTTTCATCGATGTTTTTGTATGATAAGACACGTATCGTCCGGAAAGGTTTAATTAGGGTCGCTGAAAAAATATCATTCCCGCATTTCCAGACCGATGATAAACGCGTATTCACGTGCTATGTCTTTCAATGCGTTGTAACGTCCCGAAGCGCCTCCGTGACCACTATCCATGTCTATATATAACAGCAAGAGGTTGTCGTCTGTCTTGTATTCCCTCAATTTTGCCACCCACTTTGCCGGCTCGAAGTATTGGACTTGTGAGTCGTGTAATCCTGTGGTGACCAGCAAGTTCGGGTAGTCTTTCCGCTCCACGTTGTCATAGGGGGAATAGGATTTTATATAGTGGTAGAATTGTTCGTCGTCCGGATTGCCCCATTCATCGTATTCGGAAGTGGTGAGCGGGATGCTGTCGTCGAGCATGGTAGTGAGTACATCGACGAAAGGCACGGCGGCTATCACCCCGTGGAACAAGCCGGGTTCCATATTGATGACGGCACCCATGAGTAAACCGCCTGCCGAACCGCCTTCGGCATATAGGTGTTGCGGTGATGTGTATCCCATTTGCACCAAGGCTTTGGCGGCATCTATGAAGTCGTAGAATGTATTTTTTTTGTTCAATAATTTTCCATCTTCGTACCAGGCTCTGCCCAAATATTCACCGCCCCGGATATGTGCAATGGCAAAGATAAAACCTCTGTCCAACAGGCTCAAACGGCTGGTACTGAACCTCGGGTCCACCGTATATCCGTAGGAACCATACCCGTAGAGTAGCAGTGGTGTATCCGGTGAGCGCGGGGTGTCATTACGGCGGACCAGTGATACGGCTACTTTCTTGCCGTCACGTGCCGTTATCCACAGCCGTTCACTCGTGTATTGTTCAGGATCATACCCGCCGGGAATTTCCTGTGTTTTCATCAGTTTGCGGGTGCGGGTCGTCATGTTGAAATCAAAAACCGAAGTAGGTGTGGTCAACGAGTTGTATGCGAATCGCAGTACGTCTGTCTGCATTTCCGGATTGGCAAATACGGATACCGTATAGGTTTCTTCATCGAAGGGGATGAGATAACCGGCGGTACCGTCGAACCGAAGGATACGTATTTGCAACAAGCCGTTGCGGCGTTCTTCCAGTACGAGGTAATCCTCGAATTCGGTGATATCTTCTATCAGTATATCGTCGCGGTGCGAAATGTAGTCTTTCCAATGTTCTTTTCCCGTCTTATCGATCGGGGTGGTCATGATTTTGAAGTTCTTGGCACCGTCTATATTGGTGAGGATAAAGAAGCGGTCGCCCACATGAGCCAATCCGTATTCCAAGTCTTTTTCCCTGGGTTGGAATATGATAAAGTCACCTTCGGGATTGCCGGCATCCAGGTACCTGTATTCGGTGGAAAGGGTGCTGTATGATTGGATGAAAATGAATTGTCCGGATTTGGATTTGGCGATGCTTGTACCGAAGGTTTCATCTTCTTCATAATACACATCTTTGTCGTTTTCGACATCCGTACCCGCTATGTGTTTCCTGATGCGCTCCGAACGCAGGGTGACGGGATTTTTTACTACGTAAAAAAGCGTCTTGCTGTCGTTCGCCCATTCCGTATGTCCCGTCGTACCGGGTATGTCTCCGGTTAGCATTTTTCCGGAAATAAGGTCTTTGATATATATGGTGTATAATCTTCTGCCCACCGTATCGATTCCGAAAGCGGCATAGCGGTTGTCCGGGCTTATATTGAGACCGGTCAGGTGGTAGTATTCATGACCCTTAGCCATTTCATTGACATCGGCGAGGATTTCCGCTTTATCTTCTTCGCCGGGTGCCCACCTTACATATACGGGATATTGTTGTCCGGGAGTGAACCGGGTTTGGTAATAATATCCGTTCTTGAATACGGGAACGGAGCTATCGTCCTCTTTCAGGCGGCTTTTCATTTCCCCGAACAGGGTATTGCGCAGGGGTTCCAGGTGGGTGGTCATTTCGTTGAAATATGTGTTTTCGCGTTCGAGGTGACTGATGACAGCGGGGTCGTTCCGGTCTTTCATCCAGTAGTAATTATCGATGCGGACATCGCCGTGTTTGACGAGTCGGTGGGGGATTTTTTTAGCTACGGGAGGGTGGGTGTTGTTCCGGTTCATAAGAAAATGCGGTTGGTATGACGGGTTTATCAATAATGCGGTTAATATGGAGAACAGGCGTAAGGACATTAATTTCCGAGTTTGTGCAGGTACATGGCGATGACGTTTTCCAATCCGAGGTACAGGGCTTCGGAGATTAATGCGTGTCCGATGGAGACTTCATCGAGGAAGGGTATGTTTTCGGCAAAAAAGCGAATATTGTCGAGGTTTAGGTCGTGTCCGGCATTGATGCCTAATCCCAAATCACGGGCGAGCCGTGCGGCTTCTTTGTAGGGCTTGATGCCTTCTTCCCCTTTTCCGTTCTGATAGGCGGCGGCATAAGCTTCGGTATAGAGTTCAATGCGGTCGGTACCGGTATGTACGGCTGCTTCGATGAGCCGTAAGTCGGTATCGATGAATATGGATGTTCGTATGCCGTTCGCTTTGAACGTATCGATGACACCGGCTAAAAAGTCTTTGTGCCGGATGGTGTCCCATCCTGCGTCGGATGTGATGGCGTCCGGCGGGTCAGGAACGAGGGTTACCTGGTCCGGTTTTACTTCCAATACCAGGTCTATGAATTTCGGAGTGGGGTTTCCTTCGATGTTAAACTCCGTGGTTATCAATGGTTTTATTTCCCGTACGTCTGCATAGCGTATGTGGCGTTCGTCGGGACGCGGATGCACGGTTATTCCCTGTGCGCCGAACTCTTGGATTTTGACGGCGGCTTCCGCCACATTGGGGATGTTCCCGCCCCTGGCATTGCGCAGGGTGGCGATTTTGTTGATATTGACACTCAAACGTATCATTTTTCCGGTTGTTTTTTGCAAAAGTAATGAAATAAAAAAAGCTATCCGCGAGGGTCAGCAGATAGCTTTCGTCGTATGAGTGCCGTATGGTTATGATTTCTTTCTGTAATATTTTTTCAAGAAATCGAACAGCAGGCGGATACCTGCGCCGGTAGCGCCTTTTCCGCGGTATGAATCCGGTTTTTCGAGGAAAGCCGGGCCGGCGATATCGATATGTATGAAGGGGTATTTTACGAAGTGTTCGAGGAATTTTCCGGCAGTGATCATTCCTGCGTTGGGTCCGCCGATATTTTTGAGGTCGGCGATATCGGATTTGAGTTCTTCTTTCCATTCGTTCCAGAACGGGAATCGATAGACCATATCTCCGGAGCGCAGGGCAGCCCTGTCGAGTTTTCTGAAAATTTTGCCCGGAGCGTTCCCCATGTATATGGCGGTACGGGTTCCCAAAGCGCGCATGGCAGCGCCTGTCAATGTCGCGACGTTGATGACCAGTTCGGGTTTGTACTTATTGGAATAAGCCAATGCGTCGGCGAGAATCATTCTGCCTTCGGCATCGGTATTGAGTACTTCCACCGTGGTGCCGTCGTACATGGTTATCACATCGCCGGGAGCGTAAGCGTTCTTACCGGGACGGTTGTCGGTAGCAGGTATCAGTCCGACCACATAGACGGGAATTTTGTTTTTTGCCAAGGCGTCGATGGTAGCTGCTACGGCAGCGGCTCCACTCATGTCGCTTTTCATCAGGTCCATGGAGTGTGGAGTGGGTTTTAGACTCAAGCCTCCGGTGTCATATACTACTCCCTTACCGACCAGGACGATGGGGGTGCTGTTCCTTGCATCTTCGGGTTTGTATTCTATGATAGTAAAGGTAGGTGGTGTTTCCGAGCCTTTGTTGACGGCGAGCAGACCACCCATTTTCAGAGCTTCGATTTTGCTCTTTTCGAGAACTTCCACTTTGTATCCGTTCATTTCACCGCGTTCTACGATTTGTTTTGCCAGTTCCGGTGCGTCGAGAAATGATACGGGTTCGTTAATCATATCCCTTGCCCACTTGAGGGAGTCCAGCAGGTTGATGGTTTCTTCCAATTGTTCTTGGGAAATACCGGCTACCTCGAGACTTTTGATGTGATGTTTCTTTTCCTCGGCGTTTTTGAAGTATTTTAAAAATTGGTAATTCGACATGTAGAAACCTTCGAGGAATGCTACTACTGAACCTTCATGAAGTGCAAAGATACCGAGCCGGAGTTCGTTTTTTACCAGTTCATGTACTTTGAATGCTGCCCTTCTGATGGGTTCTGGTTTGCTTTTTTTGTACTTAATGACAAAGGTAAAACCTTTGGGGTGCCGGATGAACTGGAAGTCCATGTCACGCCACTTTTTCCGGAAGAAATGATAGTCGTCCGGAGAGAGGTGTTTTTTTATTTCTTCGATGTTTTTTACTAAAAAAACACGGTTGGGGATGTTCTTCAGTTGTCTTACTCTTTTAATTTTCATGGTTTTAATAATTTGGTTAAGAATTTAGGTTGGAAGAAAAAACATACGCGGCACTCCTGCTTGCCGTCCAGGCATACCGGTATAGTGCGGACGGAGAGACTCGAACTCTCACGCCGTGAAGCACTAGATCCTAAGTCTAGCGTGTCTACCAATTCCACCACGTCCGCTTTCATTAATGCAAAAATACTAAAAATATAAGAAATGATAAAAATCAATATTCATATTTATCGATAAATTTAATAATATTAGGGAAACGACGGTCTGCATGCTTGAGCGCAAACAGTCTATTTGTTTGATATACCGCCATATATGCCGAAAATATGTTTTTTATTAATTTAACATAGGGTCTGCTGAAAATCACAGAAGTGCCTGAATTTTTTAGCTTGTGAGAGGGCAGAGCGTAAAGAAAATGTCCGGTGGACATTTTTAGCGAATGAGCCAGCCTGCCGCGTTGGCAATATAAATACCTCGAATTGAACAAGTTAAAAAAGGCAGGTGCTTCTGTGGAACGAAAACACGTTTTTACCAAATGATATAAATGCACGACTTTTTGGAAAAAACCTTTATTTTTCTTGCATTTTTTAATCAATATATTTGTGTAATTCATTGTATTTCAGATGTTTGAGAGTTTTTCAGCAGACCCTAAATATTGCGGAAAGAATAACCGATTTTCTGCCCAATATGATATTGTTAAAAAATTATTTAATCGATAATTATTTTCTCTTTTTTTATAAAATTCAAAAAAAATACGAACAAAAAATCATTTGGAAAGCATTGTCCGACGAATATAAAGCTTTATTGAAGCAAAATAAACGCTAAACCCTCAAATCAATAGTTTCCCGTTAGATTATA
>CAZQPD010000021.1:0-13859 GCA_964595235.1 uncultured Polaribacter sp. | reverse complement strand
CGTTTCGGTAACCGTACCTTCTTGCTCAAACGTCCCATCGAATATTTTCCTGCCGGACAGGTCGAATACCGCATAAGACACGGGGGCGGGTTGGTAATCGGAGACAAAACGGATGACGAGGTGGTCCTCCACGGGATTCGGGAAGAGGTAAAGTTCGGAAGCACCGGCATAGTCGCCGGTATCTGCGGCATCGGTCAGTTTGATTTTAATTTCCGAAAAGCCGTAGCAATCACCACCGTAGTTTGAGGTGGGGGTAATCAGGATAAACCGTGCGGTAATACCTTCGAAATGGGGACCGGCTTCGCCGAAATAGTCCGGTTGTCCGGTACCTTGCGACAGGGTAAATGTTCCGAAATGTGTCCAATTCGCGCCATCGAGGGAATAATCTACTTCGTAATCTTTTATCCCGTTATCGAGATGTGCCGGGTCGTTGAGGTTCCAGAGTTTCGCATCATAAAGCGGGTATTCGTAACCCAAATCATAGAGAATCCAATGGGTGTCGCCATAGGACGATTTCGGATTGGGTGAAGTCTCGCAGGATGTCCATGCGTCGAACCACGAGGTGCTGTGGCTGTTTATATTACATTGAGCATTTAGGGCAATAGCCGTCATCAATGCAAACAGAAAAGTTAAATATCGTTTCATGGTGGTTGTTTTTTTGTTATATATTCATAAAACCGAGTGGTAAATCCCCCGAGTTCATATCGAAGAAATTGGAGAGGTTCGGTAAGATGGTATGGATATCCGAGTTGGAAATACCGAACCATTTTGCCAATTCGGCAAAATACATATCCGTGGGAGTTGTGGGTATGACAACTCCCCTGTCGTAGAGAATCAGGTCGTTGTTCAGGTCGAGGGAAGGATATTCTCCGAACATGTTTTTTCCGTTGACACTTCCACCCATGACCATGACGTTACCGCCCCAAGCGTGGTCGGTGCCGTTGCCGTTCGAAGTCAGGGTTCTACCGAAGTCGGAAACGGTGAACGTGGTCACCTGTCCGGACACTCCCAGTTCATCCATTACGGCTTGGAAATAAGTAAGGGCGTCATTGACTTGCCCCATGCGTTCTTCGTGGGCGTTCAGCAGTTCGCTATGGTGGTCGAAGCTGTTTATTTCAACGAAGAACACTTGTCGTGAAAAGTCGAGTGTGTCTCTTGCCGCGATGGTTTTCGCCACCATTCTCAATTGATCTGCAAGGTGGTTGTATTCGGGGAAATTCGCATTGAACTCCGGTACGGCGTCCACGGCTTCTTGGAACATAATAGCGGCATCGTTTGAGGTTTTGATGGTATTGACATAAGTATTTTTATACACATCGTTATAATCGTGTTCCAACATGGTATCCAACGCATTGGTGCGTAGCGAATTGAAAAAATATTCCTGTCCGTATCCTTCTATACCGATACTACCTTGTTTGTTGATTACATAGGGTACCACCTCTTGTCCGTATTGGAATACGTTGATACGGTTTAAGGAAATGTTCATAGAAATCTGTCCGTTCCCGTTGGCGGATTGTAACATATCCGCTATTCTTCCGCCCCATCCTATGTTGGTACGTTCGTGTGGGCGTCCGCTTTGCCATTGTTGTTGCTGGTCGTAGTGGGAAAACAAACCGAGTGGTGTTTGTACGGTGCCGTCGAGAAAGTCTGTTTTAGTCGTAGGTTCCACCAGGGTGCCAATATTACAAACGAAAGCCAGTTTTCCGTTTTCGAACAGATTTTGAAGTCCGGGCAAGGCGGGATGAAGTCCGAATTCTCTTCCGTCTGTTACGAGAGGGTTGATTGACAGTATATCACTCTGTGGTATAGCCAGGTTCGAGCGCGTTGCCGCATATTCGTTATATTCGGGGTTTCCTCTGGGAATCAGCATATTGAACGAGTCATTTCCTCCTGACATAAGGACGAAAACCAGGGCTTTGTACTCATCGTCGGGAGAGCGTCCGGAGTGATTGGCGGCGGCGGCAAAAGCCCTCACATTAACGAGTGAAGAGAGTAGTGTCGTATATCCAAGGGCAGCGCAAGAGCGTCCCAGGAAATTTCTTCTGGTAATATTATTATTTGTTTTCATAGGTGTCTTTATTTTAGGATTACATAATCGGGGCTGATTAATATGAGGTAGAGCGCCATTTTCACCCGGTAATATTCATAGTCTATATTCTCATTATCCCCTTGAATGGGAATGATGGCATCCCTGATTGCCTGCCGTGTGTTGGTAGAGAGTTGTCCATGGGTAAAGAGTTTGTCCAGTTCGTTGATTAATACTTCGGGGTCGCGAGCGTAATATTTGAGTTGTGTAAAATCCAGTCTGGGGTTTTCCAACCCTAAATTCCAAGTGGTCAAAACGGGTGTCCATTCCGGGTATGTCCATGTGTCTATTTGATTGATATAGCCGATACTGGTCACCGAATTGTGGATTTGAAATTCCGGCGCAACGAGTCCGGCGTCCGAAACAGGTCCGTTGGGGCTGAATTGTGGTTGGTAAAAGTTAAATACTGTAGGGGCAAATAACGGTGCCATACCCGTACTACTATAAAAATCAAATCCTATGTTCCAATACGTATCGTCGGGGTTGTCGAGATCGATTTGCCGTACGAGGTTAAGGTAGCGTATCAGGGGAGATTGCATTTTTCCTTGATAAGGTTGATGGATCCAATTACATTCCCGCGCTTCGGGATGGAGGAGAATGGCTTTGATAACGGCTTTCATATCTCCGCGTACCCCGTTGGTATTGTTGAATGCCGAGGCTACGGCATCGACGTATTCGGGGGAAGGGTTCGACTTGACCAAGTGTTGAATCAAGCGCTTGGCAAGAAAAGGACCTACATTGGGGTGGTTGAACAAATGGGTGACAGCATCCTCGATATCTTGCATACCTGTTTGACCTGCGGGAACCACGTAACCGTCTAATAAATATTTTGGGCCCGGTTCGTGCCATTCTTCATACATCATCAGGGGTAAGTCTTTCCGGCAGAACCAAATATTCACACCGAAAGATGCTTCCACCCCCCAATCGTTGTCTATCACATTAGCGGCGCTTAGTCCGGTAAATATTTTTGCCATTTCGCGTATATCCGTATTATCATAAGTAGGGATAAGGTTGCCTTGGTCATCGGTTTGATAGGTTCCATCGTTATTCAACTTATACAATCCGATGGTAAATAGTTGCATGATTTCGCGGGCATAATTTTCGTCCGGAAAAGTATTGTTCTCCGGGATGCTTCGCGGATTGTTGTAATGAGTCAAATATCCCGCCATCATGGGGTTGGTGCTGACCGCCATCAGAAGGTCTTTATAATTTCCAAAGGCATGTTCAAGCAGCAATTCGTAATAATATCCGAATCCTTCACCGAAATTTAATAAGTCGGATTCTCCCGAAATAACGAGAATTTCACTCAACGCCTGGGCGACCCTCTGACGTAAATAATCGGGTTGGGTCAGCATATATTCCCACCAAGTATAGAGAAAATGGAAAAAATCGGGTCCAAAATATATTTCGGGGTCGCCCCCGTTTTGTTCCCACAAATCCCTCGCTTCCTCATAAACTTCAAAGGTACGGTCACCCATATTAATACGGGGAATCTGAAATTGTTCATCTATCCAGTCTTCAAAATCCGTTCCCGCCAAGGCTTCGATATATTCTTTCTTGGCGCCGAACGATGCTTGCGCCAAAAAGCGGGATGCTTCGAAAAATTCCGCATCCAAACCTTTCCCGTTGACGGTGTTCGCGGCTTCCGCCGTTTCATTCCACCCGTCACGGGTCATTTGACTGCTGGCCGTTACCGTTACCCCTTCGCTGTGTCCTGCACCGATATAATCGGTGTATTCCTGTGCAAAAAAGGTACCGGTAACCCAGAAAAGCAATAATGAAATGATAATTGATACTTTCATAGGGGTCAGGTTTTGGTTAGTAATAATTTCGAAAAACAAAGCTACACAATCGCCGTGTAAATATTATTTTTTTAACAATGTTTGTTTATTTTTTATACAAATATTAATAAAATACTATAGGATTAAAAATATTTTTATAAAATATATTAACATTTGCCGGAGGCTATCTTGCCGTTGCTAAAAACCTGCCATTCAAATTTTTTGAATTTTTATTATGCGCGCATAATAATTTTTCCTATCTTTGTCGTATGAAAAAAGAAGAATCCATAGACCACCAACTGCGTGCCACATGGCAAGCCGTGTCCAAAATGTACAACGAACAAGCCCAAAAGCACGGTTCTACCATGGCTATGGCTTTCGTATTGCTCAATATCGATTACGAAAACGGAACCCCCTCCACCTCATTGGGTCCCAAAATGGGAATGGAAGCCACCAGCCTGTCCCGCATCCTGAAAAATATGGAGGAAAAAGGGGCTATTTACCGCGAACGCAATCCCAAAGACGGCCGCGGCGTATTGATCAAACTCACCGAATACGGCAAACTCAAACGCGCCCTGGCAAAAGAGGTAGTGCTCCGCTTCAACGAAGTGGTACGCCGGCACGTAAGCGAAGAACAATTGCAGCACTTCTTTGAAGTGATGAAAGTTATCAACGATCTGATAGCCAACCGTAAAATATTCGAAACAGAATCCGAACATACAAAAACCCTTCATTCATGAAACGACGTATTCATAAAGTAGCGGTCATCGGCTCCGGGATCATGGGGTCCGGTATCGCTTGTCATTTTGCCAATATCGGCATACCGGTACGCTTGTTCGACATCGTTCCCCGCGAACTCACCGAAGCCGAAAAAGCCAAAGGTTATACCCTGGAAACTCCGGCGGTACGCAACCGGATAGTCAACGACAACCTCGCCGCCGCCATCCGGTCGAAACCCGCGCCGCTTTACCATAAAGACTTCGCCCGGTTGATTAGCACCGGAAACCTCGAAGACGACCTCCACCTGATAGCGGACTGCGACTGGGTGATAGAGGTGGTAGTGGAACGTCTCGATATCAAACGGAAAGTATTCGAACAAATAGAAAAACACAGGCGACCCGGCTCCCTGATTACTTCCAATACCTCCGGTATTCCCATCAAGCTGATGAACGAAGGACGCAGTGAGGATTTTCGTAAGCATTTTGCGGTAACGCATTTCTTTAACCCGCCGCGGTATCTGAAATTGTTCGAGGTGGTGCCCGGTCCCGATTGCTCCCGGGAAGTGACGGATTTCCTGATGGAATTCGGGGAAAAATTTCTCGGAAAAACACCCGTATTGGCGAAAGACACCCCGGCATTCATCGGCAACCGCATCGGGGTATTCGGAATTATGAGCCTCTTTCACACCGTACAAGAACTCGGTTTGAGTGTGGAAGAAGTGGATAAGATAACGGGTCCCCTCATCGGACGTCCGAAATCCGCTACCTTCCGTACGGTGGACGTAGTCGGTTTGGATACCTTGGTACACACCGCCACCGGCGTGGCTCAAAATGCACCGGAGGATGAAATGAAAGAGGTGTTCACAATGCCCGCATTTATCGAAAAAATGATGGAAAACAAATGGTTGGGAAGCAAAACCGGGCAGGGATTTTATAAAAAAATAAAAAAAGACGGCAAAAAGGAAATCCTGGTTCTCGACCTGGAAACCATGGAGTACCGCCCGCAGAAAAAAGTGCGTTTCGCCTCGGTGGAAGCAGCCAAACAGACCGGCGATATCCTCAAACGCTTCCCCCTGTTGGTCAAAGGAAAAGATAAAGCCGCCTCGTTCTTTCGCAAGACCTTCTCGGCACTATTCCAATATGCGTCCTACCGCATCCCCGGAATAGCCGGTGAATTGTACAAAATTGACGATGCCATGCGCGCGGGCTTCGGGTGGCAGCACGGACCCTTCCAAATATGGGATGCCATCGGGCTAGATAATGCCATCGAAATGATGCAAGCCGAAGGCTACCGGCCTGCAAAATGGGTTATGGAAATGAAGGACAAGGGATTTGACTCATTCTATACGGTCAAAGACGGCTATACCCGGTATTACGACATAGCCAAGGGCGAATACGTCAAAATACCCGGACAAGATGCCTTTATCTACCTCGATAATTACCGCAGTACCAAAACCTTGTGGAAAAACGACGATGCCTCCATCATCGACCTGGGTGACGGTATTCTCAATGTGGAATTTCATTCCAAAATGAATACCCTCGGACAAGGCGTCATCCACGCTATCAACAAGGGAATCGATATGGCGGAAGAAAAATACGACGGGCTGGTCATCGGCAACCAGGGAGAACAATTTTCCGTAGGAGCCAACCTCGCCCTGGTACTCATGCTTGCCGTAGAGCAGGAGTATGACGAGCTGTATATGGCGGTAAAGACCTTTCAGGAAACCGCCATGCGGGTACGCTACTCCTCCATCCCTGTCGTCGTGGCTCCCCACGGTATGACCTTCGGCGGCGGATGTGAAATCACCCTTCACGCCGATAAGGTGGTCGCCGCCGCGGAAACCTATATCGGACTGGTAGAGTTCGGCGTAGGACTTATTCCCGCAGGGGGAGGCACCAAAGAACTCGTACTGCGCACCTCGGATGCCCTGGTCAAAGGAGATGTGGAAATCAACCGCTATATGGAAAGCTTCCTCACCATTGCCATGGCAAAAGTAGCCACAAGTGCCCACGAAGCCTTCGATTACCAATTCTTTAAGAAAGGCCGGGACATTATCGTCGTCAACCGCGACCGGCAAATAGCCGTAGCCAAACAACACGCCCTGCAAATGGCACAAGACGGTTATGTCAAACCCGTAAAACGCAAAGACGTCAAAGTGTTAGGTCAAGATATTCTCGGCACTTTCCTCGTGGGAACCGACAGCATGGTAGCCGGCAGGTATATATCCGGTCACGATAAGAAAATTGCCGACAAGCTGGCTTATGTCATGTCCGGCGGAAACCTGTCAGGACCGGGTTATGTCAGCGAAGACTATTTGATAGAATTGGAACGCGAAGCCTTTTTGAGCCTGCTCACCGAGCGCAAAACCCTGGAACGTATCGAACACATGCTCAAAACAGGAAAACCGTTGAGAAATTAAGCCTATTGCCATACAGAACCACAAAAAAACACACCAATGAAAGAAGTATATATCGTACAAGCATATCGAAGTGCCGTGGGAAAAGCCAAAAAAGGCGGCTTCAAGCACTTCCGCCCGGATGATTTGGCGGCAGCCGTAATCCGTCATCTGGTACAAAAAACCGTCACGGACAGCCGGGGCAAATTCGAAGCGGAAATGATAGATGACGTTATCGTGGGTAATGCCATGCCCGAAGCCCAGCAAGGGCTCAATGTCGGGCGGATGATCAGCCTGATGGGGCTGGATACCCACCGGGTTCCCGGTCAAGTGATGAACCGTTTTTGCGCCAGCGGACTGGAAACCATAGCCACTGCCGTGGCAAAAATAAAAGCCGGACACGCCGATATCATCGTAGCGGGAGGTAGTGAGAGCATGTCTATGGTACCCATGGGTGGATTCAAACCCTCTTTGGCGTACAGTGTGGTACAAAACGGCCATGCCGATTGGTATTGGGGTATGGGTATCACCGCCGAAGAAGTGGCAAAAGAATACGGCATCAGCCGGGAAGAACAAGATGCCTTTGCGCTCGAATCACACCGGCGTGCGCTACAAGCCATCAAAGACGGGGTGTTCAAAGACCAAATCGTTCCCATAGAAGTGGAAGAGGTATATTTCGATGAAAAAACCGGAAAGAAAATGACACGGACTTTCACCATGGACACGGACGAAGGTCCCCGCCCCGACACCTCACCGGAAGGTTTGGCGCGGCTCAAACCCGTATTTGCCGCCGGTGGAACCGTTACCGCAGGCAACGCCTCACAAACTTCCGACGGAGCGGCTTTCGTCCTGGTCATGTCGGAGGATAAAGTGAAAGAACTCGGATTGACCCCCATAGCGCGATTGATAGACTACACCGTGGTGGGCGTTCCCCCGCGAATCATGGGTATCGGTCCCTTGTATGCCATACCGGAAATCCTGAAAAAAACAGGTATGTCCCTCGATGATATCGACTTGATTGAACTCAACGAGGCATTTGCTTCGCAATCGGTTGCCGTCATCAAGGAGTTAGGACTCGATACGGACAAAGTCAACATCAACGGAGGCGCCATTTCCCTGGGGCATCCCCTCGGAATGACCGGTGCCAAACTCACCGTACAACTGCTACACGACCTCAAACGCAGAGGCGAAAAATACGGTATGGTCACCATGTGCGTAGGAGCCGGACAAGGTGCCGCCGGAATATTCGAATTGTTATAACCCCTACCGGGAAATGTTCACCCTATAAAAACACAGACAATCATGAAAGGAGCAGAATTTATCATCAAAAAAACGGAAGCCAAGGATATTTTTACCTCGAACGACTTCACCGAAGAACAACGTATGATGCGTGACGCCTTACAGGAATTTGCCGAAAGGGAAGTCATCCCCAACCTCGAACGCTTCGAGAAAAAAGATTATGCCTTTACCCGTGAAATCATGAGCAAACTCGGGGAAATGGGCTTCCTCGGAGTCTCCATTCCCGAAAAATACGGCGGAATGGGTATGGGATTCGTATCCTCTATGCTCGTAACGGATTATATTTCCGGATTGACCGGCTCGTTAGCCACGGCATTCGGTGCCCATACGGGCATCGGAACCATGCCCATTTACCTGTACGGAACCGAAGAGCAAAAACAAAAATACTTACCCGGACTCACATCGGGAAATAAGTTCGGAGCGTATTGTCTCACGGAACCCGAAGCCGGTAGTGATGCCAATTCGGGTAAGACCACGGCACGGTTGAGCGATGACGGAAAACACTATATCATCGACGGGCAAAAAATGTGGATATCCAATGCGGGATTCGCCGAAATCTTTATCGTATTCGCACGGATAGAAGACGATAAATACATCACCGCCTTTATCCTCGATTACGATCCGGAAAACCCCAACGGAGTGGAATTGGGTGAAGAAGAACACAAACTCGGAATCCGGGCATCATCCACCCGCCAGGTATTCTTTACCGGTACCAAAATACCCGTGGAGAACATGCTCGGCAAACGCGGACAAGGGTTTAAGATAGCGCTGAACGCGCTGAATGTAGGGCGTATCAAATTAGCCGCCGGCTGTACCGATGCTCAAAGACGTTCCGTTACACGGTCGGTGGAATACGCCAACGAACGGGTACAGTTCAAGGTTCCCATTTCGCGCTTTGGCGCCATACAGAAAAAACTCGCAGAGATGGCGCGAAAAGCCTATGTGAGCGATGCCGGAGTCTATCGCGCCGCGGGGGATATAGAACGTATGATAGAAGAACTCGTACAAAGTGGTATGAGCCTGGAAGAAGCCGAGCTTAAAACCTTCGAGGAATTTGCCGTAGAAGCCGCCATACTCAAAGTATATGTGTCGGAAGCAGTGCAATACGCCACAGACGAAGGCATACAGATATTCGGTGGAATGGGATTTTCGGAAGATACCCCCATGGAAGCCGCATGGAGGGATGCCCGTATCACCCGTATTTATGAAGGTACCAATGAAATAAACCGCCTGCTCACCATCGGAATGCTCTTGCGCAAAACGATGAAAGGGCAATTGGACTTATTGGGACCCGCTACTGCCGTGGCAAAGAGCCTGATGTCCATTCCTTCGTTCGAAACACCGGATTTCAGCGAATTGCTGTCGGAGGAGAAAGACCTGTTGGACCGCCTGAAAAAAGCTTTCCTGATGGTAGCCGGCAAAGCCGCACAAACCTACGGGGACAAACTGGAACGCCACCAACAACTCATTTTGGCTGCCGCCGAAATGCTCATCGAAATATACATGGCTGAATCCACCCTGCTCAAAGCGGAAAAGATAGCCGCAGACAAAGGTGAAAAAGCCGCGGAGTACGACCTTGCCATCGCGCGGTTGCAACTGTACCACAGTGTACAATCCCTGACGGAAAATGCCCGGGAAGCTATTCACTATATGGCAAAAGACGATGAAAAACGCATGATGCTCATGGGACTGAAACGCTTCACTAAATACCACAATCCACCCGATTTGATCGCTTTGCGTAAGCTGATAGCCGGGAAAGTCATCGAAGAAAATAAATATTGTTTCTAAATATGAAAAATTTTACAAAATTGTTCATTCCGGTTTTGTTGTTGATATTCATAAAATTATCCGGACAAAATGAACAAAAAGACATTACGACACGATTGACATTCGCTCCCGCCACCGGAATATTTATCGGAGACAAGATGTTGGGTCTCTATGGGGGTATAAAAATCAATCATTACAAGGATACCCGTAGTTATTTTCTCACTTATGAGTTTATCAATTCCCGGCAATTTGTCCTTTTTGTTGATCCGGATAAAACCGTCAATCAATTCGATATCATGATCGGTAAGCAAAAAGAATTGAACAAAAGTGTTTTTTATTGGCAAGCCGGTGCCGGAATTACTTATGGCAGGTATCGCGGAAAATTATTGCGCAATAACGGATGGGTTGATGAGATATACGAAGAAAAACACTATTTTACCTACGGCATTCCCTTGGAAGCCGGGATAAAAAATAAAAACTCCGGTATCGGAGGGAATTTCCGGGTGCATATCAACGGATGGTATCCGGTGGGGATGTTGGGAATTTTTTGGGAGTTGTAGTGAAGAAGCTGCCGGAAAACTTTAATAGTTGATAGTTGTGAGTGGATAGTGTTTAGTTGATAGTTGGGGAGCCGTGTCATTTCGACCGTGGTAGAGACGTTGCATGCAACGTCTCTACCACCCGGATTATCATTATCAATCCACAAAATCCCATGAATATGATTGGGCATAACCACCATTTCGTCCAACCGGATAAACGGGAAATGTCGCGGAATTTCACCCCAATATTTTCGGGTGATTTTTCCAATTTCGTTCAAAATCAATAAATGCTTCGGGACACGCCTCGCTCCTTCGTCGCTCTGTCGGAATGACGGGTCGCTCATTGTGTCGTTCTGCGGGATGGCAGGGCACTCATGGCGTCGCCCGTCCGGGGTGGAAGAAAGGGTAAAGGCAAGAGAAATAAAGGGAAATTTATATCACAAAAAACTATCAGAAGAATATATTACATTATTACCGCTTTTCATCATTTTCTTGATGTGGTTATTTATATGATTTATGTTATTTTCAAAATATCCCAGATTGATATTCATTCTTTCAATAGCTACCGCAAAATGGGTAAGACTATCGTTGAAATCATCGTCGAAATAATTCATTTCGGATATAAATTCATAATATTCTTCCCCTTCAAAATGTAATTCATAAATCTTATGATAGCTGTCTAGTGCTTTCTCATAATACGATAGAGGTTCCATATCTTCGACTTCAACATTTCCGATAAGACGGGTTAATTTGTTTCTAACCTCGCCGGGATTGGGGGCAATCTTTTCATAAGAACGGTAAAGTTGGGACCAATAGGCTATTCTTTTAAATATGGAGGCATACCAAGAATGTGAATACTGGTATGACAAGCCGAAAATATGAATGGTTTTAAGCATTTTGAACAAGGTAAAAAGAGAGTCGAGAATAATAAACTCAAATAACTCCCGGTTTTTTGTAATAACAAATTTCGCTATTTTGTCTGCATTTTCTTCCGTTAATACCACTTCATTCGGGATAATGTAATTCTTGATATTAACATCTTCTGATACAAGTTCTGATACAAGTTGCTCCAATAATTTAAAGTTGAAATGGTTTTTATAATCCAATTCGAGCATTCTATTGGATTCCAGACTGGTTGAAATATATGGGGAAATAATATTGTCATTCTCCAATGTAAACTTTTTACTGTCATCTAATTTAAGTTCTATTTCTTTATAGGCCAACAGAATACCTTTAATATCTTCCGAGGCGGAAGTTGAAGTGTTAAGTAATTTGTCAATTGTTGTCTTGTAAGAATTTCCTTCGTCAATATTTAATGAATTAATGAGTTTTTCCAACTCATAAGTGTTGTGGTTTTGGTAAGCCTTGAATGTATAACGAATAGCTGGTTCCACAATATCTTTTCTGATAAATGATAACAATCCATTTTTATCATTAATATAATCAATATACAATGGGATAATGCTGTTGAATATATGTAAAAATTTTGAAAGAACGAACACATACTCTTGATACTCACCGCTTTTCATAAAGTACCCCGCAGAAATCGCATAGTAACGTAAAGCCATCAGAAAACGACTGTTGTTGACAAAGTCAAAAATATCATCAATGGAAATGTTTTTATCTGTTAAGCAATGATCCTCATCGTTTCTCAATATCTTAACCGGAATATTACTTAAGTAATTTAATAATTCATTAAAATGAACGAGTTTATTTTTATTTTTTTCTAATTTGTATTCGTACTTCGAAACCTTTTTATAATCTTTCTTCTTCAATGCGACAGAAAGTTTTCTTTTATATTTTTTTGCCAGGGTATTATGTTCTTTGATGAAAGCATCGCGTTTGTTAGTTACTTCATTTATAATGTTTTTTAGGGATTCTGTACTGTTTGCCAAATTGCCTATAAGTAATATTTTATCATATTTGTTATTGTTGATTTTATCAATATATTCCTTCATTCCAAAGGAGGAAATTAATTCTTGGATACTCATGTTCAGAATTTTATTATATAAATTTTTTATATGAAATTTCCAGGCTTGGTCATATTGATAAAATCCGTTTCTATCTAAAATAATGGCTTTTTTCAAGTTATCCACTTTAAAAATGTTGAAAAGATTACATTTTTCATCAATCATATTATTGAGTTCCGCAGCTCCTATTATCAAAAGGGTATCTCCCGCATCAGACAGAGCATTGGCAGAGGCGAGATAAAAAGACCTTCTCGTCAAAGGGAAATATTTGTCTGTACCCCGAAACAAAAAATCGGTATAAAAGTGTGCAATTAGTTTTTCGGATTTCCGGGCATGATCGGGGTCGTAATACTGGACTTTCGGGGTAAATTTTTCATCAATACCAACATTGATAAGGTTGGCCAAACTAATCATGTAAAACGTATAACCGCTGACAGGCAGGGCATATATCTTCTTATGATTTCTTTTGTTTCTTTGGATTTCCGTGAAATCTTCGGGTATTTTTCTAATAATGGGTTGGTCATAAGTTGCACCCGGTTTTCCAAAAACAATGCCGTTTTTATAATACAGCAAATCTCCGAGCTTATTATAATATTCGGCTTTGAGTAAGAATTGTTGTTCTGGTTTTAAATATGTATTTATAATATTCTTAAAACTTATTACATTCAAATTTATTTGATTTTTCGTAAGGCTTTTTATGGTGCTTTTCTCAACAATTTGCAATTTTGCCACCAATGCTTGATAAAAAAGACGTTGAATGGTAAGTAACGGTGCGTTTTTTCTTGGAAAAGTATAAGGGTCCCAGTTTATTTGACTTTCACAATATTTCAGAAAACGTACAGATTTTTGAAAAGCCGTTTCATAGATTAACAAAGCCTTGTCGAAATTCTTAATCATTTCAATTGCGTGTCCGTATTTAAGATACACGCGGATATAGGTAACCATGGTGTCGGGAGAAATGTCAGAACATTTTATGTTTTTGAAAGGCAACAATGCTTCCTCATAATAATGGATGGCTTGAATAAACTGATTGTCATTGAAATTCAAATCGCCCAGATTGCTGTACAACATTAAGATTGAATCTATATTATATTTCAATTCCTTTTTTCCTTTCCAATAAGATTTGAGTTTTTTCAGTTTGGTTCTAAATATACTTTTTATTATCAAGGATTCGTCTAGTGTAAAATTCAAAGCGGCAGATTCTGTTTCAGATATTTTAGAAACAAAGCCTATTTCTTTTTCCAATTTACTATTAAACTTGAAGTCGTACAGCCCACTCAATATCCTTCGGATATGTGTTCT
>CAZQPD010000020.1:0-15356 GCA_964595235.1 uncultured Polaribacter sp. | reverse complement strand
GAATTAGGGTCCGCTGAAAATCACAAGGGCAGAGCGTCAAGAAAATGTCCACGAACGTCGTCGCCACCCGGATTATCATTATCAATCCACAAAATCCCATGAATATGATTGGGCATGACCACCATTTTGTCCAACCGGATAAACGGGAAATGTCGCGGAATTTCGTCCCAATATTTTCGGGCGATTTTTCCGGTTTCGTTCAAAATCATTGTATTATCTTCAATATCGCCAAAAAAATGACCCCGGTTTTTGGTCACAATCGCCCCATTTGACGCGTAATCATAATTTTTCATCCGTGCAGATGCGATGCGGTATTTGTTTTGATATTTTCCGGCAGACCCGAAATAACCTCAAACAGCAAGGGTGATGATTGTCTTGCCTGTGTTCAAAATATATTTTTTTGCGTTCCGTCATTTCGAACGAATGTGAGAAATCTTTTGTAATTCCGGGTTGATAGCGTTCTGCAGAGACAAAAGGAAACGGCTCACCGGGCATCCATCCCGTCTTGTTCATTCAGGGTTTTCATGACGTCTTTCATTTTGTCATTGGGTACGGTAAGGGAAAGCACGTAATGCCGCAATTTCCATTCGCCATGCGTATAAACAACAACTCCGGACCCGCGGCAGACCCCCATCCAAGTATCCAGCAATTCGTCGAACCAGGCATAAGAACCGTTTTTTTCCAAATGTACATTCCTCGATACCGGAACAAATTTCCAGGTTTTTCCCTTGATAAAATATGGGTGGCAAAATTTCCGGAACGTTTCTTTGTCCCAAACTTCCGATGGGTCGGTTCCGGCAAATACAAAGTCTTCCGTCATTTTGTCGAAATACGCTTGTTCCCGTAGTTCCGCCACATCTTCGTGCCATGAGTCCAATAGTTTCTCGATTTTTCCGGTGGGATTTTCCCGGATATCAGGAGTTTTATCACAGGAGACGCAGCAGAGGGAGTAAATTGCCAAAAGAGATATGATGATAAGCTGACGCATTGTGTGTGTTGTTTATAAAAAAGCCTCCTGCACAGCAGGAGGCTTTTTTTGTTATCAATATTTAATAACCGGAGAGTGGTTATTTCCTCAAATTAATTTCAACACGTCTGTTCATAGCGCGTCCTTCACGGGTGTTGTTATCGGCAATGGGATAATCTTCACCGAATCCGGCAGCTGACAGACGGGAAGCGCTGATACCTTTGCTCACCAAGTAGTTCATAACAGCATTGGCACGTCTTTCGGACAATTTTTGGTTGAAAGCTTTTGCGCCTTGGCTATCGGTGTGACCTTCGATGAGGAAGTTGGCTTCCGGATATTCTTTCATTATCTCGACGATAGCATCGAGTTTTTGGGTTACACCCGGCTTGAAGGTTGCTTTACCGCTGTTGAAGTAAATGGTTTTGGCATAAGCATCCAATTTGGCTTTAGCCTCTTTGGAGATTACTTCTTTGGGTTTGGGTTTGGGGCATCCTTTTTCTTCTTTGATACCTTTTACTTTCGGGCACTTGTCATCTTTGTCGAGGATTCCGTCGCCGTCGGTATCGGGCCAAGGACAACCTTTGTTAGCTGCAGGACCTCTTTCATCGGGACATTTATCGTTCTTATCGATAACTCCGTCACCGTCGGTGTCGGGACAACCTTTGTTGGCTTTGGTACCTTTGGTGTCGGGGCATTCGTCGATTTTGTCGTAGATGCCGTCGCCATCGGTATCGGGGCAACCGTTGAATTCTTTGAGTCCGGCTACTTCCGGGCAAGTATCTTCTTTATCGATGATACCGTCGTTGTCGGAGTCGGGACATCCGTTGAACTCCTTGAGTCCGAACACTTGCGGACAAGCATCGTCGTCGTCATAGATGCCGTCGCCATCGGTATCGGTTCCTCCGAAACGCACGTTGATACCGGCTGTATTTTGGAAGAAGGGCAAATAATCTTTGTCAAACGAATGCTTGTACTTGGACTCTACATAAAGAGCTACATTTTCAGACAACCAGAAATTAATACCCAAACCACCGTTCAGGGTTCCGGTACCTTCCCAATCGAACAAGGTATATCCTCCACCGCCGATAACATAAGGATCGAACCATGAAGAAGCATCGAGCATGTTCAAAAGGTTATACTTCAACTGACCGTCGATACCTAACATTGCCAAGTCACCGGGATTGTACGAAGGGTATTCGGTGTCATTACCGACCATTTTGGTGATTTTGTTGGCGTTGACTTCGAATTGAAGAGAAAATCCGTCGGCGAGGTATCTGCCTACGGATATGGTTGACAATGCAGGAAGCGCATTGTAGTGGTCAGTGAAGTTGAAAAATTCCTCTCCGAATTTGGCTTGGTCGCCATCGGCAGAAACAATTCCTTCATGTCCGGTGGGGAAAAAGTTTACAGCATTTACCCCGAACTTTAAAGACCAAGGGTTTTGTTTGGTTTGAGCGTTCAAACTCATTAACACGGTAAAAAACAGGGCTACCGTAAGAACAAATGATAGTTTTTTCATCTTTTGAGGTTTTGAAACAATAATAATTACACTAATATAAATTTTGTATTCCCCCAATGCAGTAGGGCATTGGATTTGCAAATATAATAAATAAAAATGAATTGTCTTTTCCCATATCTCCAAATATTTAACATTTTTACATTCTTTCAATGGAAACGTATCAAGCTGATTCCGTCGCGCAAGGGAATCATGACACTCTCTACATCCGGATCTTCGCGCACAATCCGGTTGAATTCCCTTATTCCTGCGGTATCGGGTTCCGTATCGTTTATATCCAGTACTTTTCCGCTCCACAATACATTATCCGCTATCAAAATACTACCGGGAAATATCTTGGTCTTTATCAGCCGGTAATACTCGGGATACCTGCGCTTGTCGGCATCCAAAAAAATTAAGTCAAAATGCCCATCTATATCCGGGATAACTTTCATGGCGTCGCCCAAATGTCTGATAATACGTTTATTATATTTTGATTTTGAAAAATATTTTTCCTGTATGGCAGTCAATTCCTCGTTGTTATCAATCGTATGTACGACGCCTCCGGGAGCCAATCCTCCGGCTAAACACAAGGTGGCATAACCGGTATAGGTGCCTATTTCGAGGACTTTTTCCGGCTTGATAATAGCTGACATCAGAGACAGAAAACGCCCTACCTGCTCGCCACTGAGCATTCTCGGATACAATACCTTTTGCCATGTTTCCCTGCGCAGATCAGCGAGCAACTCCGGTTCGGCGGAGCTGTGTGATATCATATATTCCGTGAGTTTTTCATCTATAAAATTCATCGCAAAATAATTTAACAAATAAATAACAAATATACGACTAACGGATTATTCGTACTTTTGCCGGAAAAACACCTCGATTATGCGTATTATCATTCCTATGGCGGGAATCGGCTCCCGCTTGAAACCCCATACTTTGACTGTGCCCAAGCCCCTTACTCCCATTGCGGGCAAGCCCATCGTACAAAGGTTGGTCGAAGAGATAAACCGCACCGTCAGTGAACCCGTGGAAGAAATAGGTTTTATCATTGGTCCCGCATCCAAAGGCTTTCCCTCCGGTACCGGAAACCGTCTGAAACAAATTGCCGGAGAACTGGGCGCCGGAGCACGTATATTTGTTCAAGAACAAGCCCTGGGAACCGCCCATGCCATCTACCAGGCACGTGAAATGCTGGACGGAAAATGCGTCGTAGCTTTTGCCGACACCTTGTTCAAAGCCGATTTTAGCCTTGACCCGGCAGCTGACGGGGTAATATGGGTACACAAGGTCGATAATCCGGAATCTTTCGGAGTGGTACAACTCGACGACAGCGGAGCCATTACCGGGTTTGTCGAAAAACCTGACGTTTTCGTTTCCGATCTCGCTATCATCGGTATTTACTATTTCAAAGATGCCGCCGTATTGCGAAATGAAATCGAGTATTTGATAAATAACGGTATCCGTGGCAAAGGCGGAGAATACCAACTCACCGATGCCCTGGAAGCTATGAAAAACAAGGGTTTGCGTTTTCTGCCTGGCACCGTAAACGACTGGATGGACAACGGCAATAAAGACGTAGCGGTACAGACCAATGCCAAAATTCTCGAATACGCCGCCGCCGAAGGTGAAAAACTCATAGCCGCAGACCTGGTGCGGGAAAATGCCGGAATTATCCCACCTTGTTATATAGGAGAAGGGGTCCGGCTGAAAAATAGCACCATAGGCCCACATGTATCCATAGGAGCGGGAACCGTAGTGGAAAACAGCCACATCCGGAACTCATTGATACAAAACAACAGCCTTATCAAAAACGCCCGGCTGGCGAATTCCATGATAGGAAATAATGTGGTATTCGATGGAAATTTTGACAATGTAAGTTTAGGAGATTTTTCACAATTGACCGTGCAGAACAAATAATAATCTATCGTATTACCCGTTACTTCTAAAAATAATACGCTGTAAATGAGAACTTTTGTATATTTTTTTCTTGTCGTAGTTCTGCTATCCGGAGTCACATCCTGTGTCTCGAAAAAAGTATATGACGAGCTGAACGACAAATACAACCGCCTACTGGACAGCCAATCGGAACTGGTGGAAAACAACGACCGGCTACTCGCCCAACGCAAAGAACTTTCGGCGGAAATAGCCATGCTTAAAGATTCCGTCCGGTTGATGCAAAACAAAAAGGAATCATTACAACAAGAATATACGGCGGTCAAACAACGTCTCGATGAACTCATCGCTTCGTACGAAGCTCTACAAACCGAAAGCGCCGGAAAACTCGCCGAACAAGGCAAAGAAATATCCCGCTTACTCAACGAATTACAAGACCGTGAAGACCAGCTGGCTATGGAACGCTTGCGACTCGAAAAACTCAACGGCGAACTCTCTGACCGCTCGCGCCGTATCGATGAACTGGAACAACTCATCAACGAACGCGACGCCCAAATGGAAGCATTGCGCCAAGCCGTCACCGGAGCTCTGAAAGCTTTCGAAGGAAAAGGGCTGCATATCACCCGGAAGAACGGAAAACTCTACGTTTCCATGGAGAACAAACTACTCTTTGCTTCGGGTAGTTGGCAGGTCGAAAGCCGCGGACTGTCTGCCCTGCAAAAATTAGCCCCCGTTCTGGTGAAAAACCCCGGTATCGAAGTTCTCATAGAAGGCCATACCGATAATGTCCCCTACCGGCACGGTGTTCTCATCGACAATTGGGACTTGTCGGTCAAACGGGCGACTTCCATTGTGCGTATCTTGCAAGCTGCGGGTGTTTCGCCCGGACAAATTACAGCTGCCGGGAGGGGCGAATACCTGCCTGTCAGCGACAATACCACTTCATCCGGCAGGGCGGCAAACAGAAGGATAGAAATCATCCTGTCGCCCAACCTCGACCAAATCAACCGCTTGCTGAACGGCGAATAATCTATTGTATATGAGATATTTAAATGTATTTTTGTTCCTGTTTCTCATTTCCGGATGGTATCCGGCATTCCGGCTTTTCGCACAAGACAACGATATACAGCCACACGTACAAACGGTCTCACCGGCACCCTCGCCTGCCGATAGCATCACCCCGGCTCAAAACACCGGACATACACAGGCACCCGTAACCGCTCATACCGGTTATTTTACGGACGCTACCGTCCAAATAGCCGGTACCATGAAGCTTGACGAATCCGCAGAAAACGGCGTTTTGTACGATGATCCCTATTTGGCTGAAATAGATAGAAAATGGCAGGAACTCATCGCCCGGTCGCCTTTGTTGGAAGATGTAACCGTACCTGTGGAAATGCCCCCGGAGGCAGATGTACAACCGGAAAACCTGACAACCGCAGTCTTGAAGCAACGCCTCGAAGAACTCGATGCCAAAACCCCCTTTCACATCACCTACAATCCGGATTTGGAACGTTTGATAAAGACCTTCTTGAAAACCAGGAAAGAAACCCTGTCGAAGTTGCTTTACAAGTCCCGCTACTTCTTTCCGCTTTTCGAAGAGAAATTGGACAAATACGGCATTCCGCTCGAAGTGAAATACCTCGCCATCGTCGAATCTGCGCTCCGCCCCGGAGCAGTGTCCAGAGCAGGTGCTACGGGTATTTGGCAATTTATGTTCGGAACAGGCAGACAATACGGGTTGAAGGTAAGCTCATACGTGGACGAGCGCAAAGACCCGGTGCTTTCCACCGAAGCTGCTTGCAGGTACATTGCAGACCTGTACGACATTTTCGGGGATTGGGATTTGGCGTTAGCCGCTTACAACTCCGGACCCGGCAATGTAACCAAAGCCATCCGGCGGTCGGGAGGTTACCGGAATTATTGGAACATCCGGCGTTATCTACCTGTGGAGACAGCGGGTTACCTGCCTATCTTTTACGCTACCTTGTACCTGTTCGAGTACGCCGGCGAGCACGGCATTTCCCCGGCTGGGGATTACCTGCCTGCTTATTACCAGACAGATACCGTACTGGTAAAACGCCTGATCAGCTTCGAACAAATCAGCGAGAAGACAGGCGTGGACATGGAATTGCTGCGTTTTCTCAACCCGTCTTACAAACTGGAAATGATTCCCCGCCCCAAAGACAGGATGTACCCCTTGGTATTGCCGGTGGAATATACCGGTATTTTCGTCAGTAACGAACAAGCCATCTACGATTACGCCGCCGCCCAAGAAGCCAAACGGGAAAAACCACTGCCGAAATACGCCGAAATCAACCAAAGGATACGGTACCGCGTACGTCCCGGTGATTACTTGGGAAAAATCGCCGGAAAATTCGGGGTGTCCGTCAAGAGTATAAAACGGTGGAACGGACTAAAAAGCAGCCGGATAAGAGCCGGGCAACGGCTTACCATATACCCGAGACGCTTCCCGGCAGCGGCAAATACAAAAAACCCGGCAAAGAAAAAAACAGGAAAACGAAAACCCTTACCCGAAGGCGATGTCATCTCCTATACCGTACAGCAAGGAGACTCGCTGTGGATAATCGCTCAAAAATATCCGGGGGTCAGTGTTCAGAATTTACGGGAATGGAACGGAATTTGGGGGGATAAATTACAACCGGGAACCATAATCAAATTGGTCGTTCCGGACAACTAAAAAGGTTTGTAGTATGAAAACAAAACTAATAATACCCGCCTTATTCCTCTTGATATTTTCCTCCGGAATTTCCTGCCGGGAAAATCCCGGCGACACCGTACTCGCCGGGTCTAACGGCAAGTTCAACGAAGTGCTGGTCATCATCGACCATAAACTTTGGGAAGGAAAAACAGGTATGGCATTGCGCAAAAAACTCCAAGCCAACATCCCCGGATTACCACAACCCGAACCCTTGTTTTCCGTCATGCAAATTGACCCGGACAACTTCTCCGGAAGCCTGCGTAAGAACCGCAATATCATCAGGTTTTTTATCGGGGACACCAACCGCGTGGAAATAAAAAAAGACCTCAATGCCAGCCCGCAAATCTACGTATTCATCACCGGAAAAAGCCAAGAAGACCTGCTCAAATTGATAGATGAAAATATGGATACCATCATCAGGAGCATCCGCCGGTCCGATATCGAAGACATCCAGCGCCGCAACCGGAAATCAATACATAAAAAATCATTTGTGTTTTTTCAACATAACCATCTCCCTATCCAAGTTCCGGACGATTATGAATTAATAGACGACAGGGAAGATTTCATCTGGTTCAGAAAACGTTTCCAGGCTGGACACAACATCAGCGGAAGCATGAATATTTTCTGCCATACGATACCCGGATATATCGATTACGATAGGTTGAAAGATAGCATTATACCTTTGAGAAACAAGATGGGGAAAAAATACATTCCCGGACCGTTCGAAGATTCGTATCTCACTACCGAGGCTGCCTATACCCCCCATATTTTTCCCGTCCGTTTTCACGACACTGATGCATATAAAACACTGGGGAAATGGGAAGTGTATAACGACTTCCAAGCGGGACCTTTCGTCAATATCACTTTTTCAGACCGCACCACCGGAAAAACTTATATGGTGGAGGGGGTAGTCTATGCTCCTGCAATCGATAAAAGGGATATGATGTTCGAAGTGGAAGCCATCATAAAAACATTGAAAATTGACAGACCATGAAGAAATTCGTGATAGCTTTTCTTTTAGGATTTTTCGCCATATCCCTGCATGCCCAACTGTTCAGCGGCAACGGAGACCAAAAATTACAAGCCGGTTTTAACTTCTACGGATACGGTACCGGAATCAAAGCCACATATGATTACGGTTTGAGTGAGGTATTCTCGGCAGGAGGAGGAGCGGTATTCTACAATTCAGGAGCCTACTATTCGAATTTCTTTATATTCGGACGCGGGGATTATCATTTCCAAGAGTTGATAGACCTGCCTCCCGGACTCGACTTGTATGCCGGAGCCGAGTTGGGACTGCTGGGAAAGAACTATTTCGGTCTCGGATTTCACGCCGGAGCGAGATATCTGACAGGCAAAGTGTATCTGTTCGCCGAAGTGGGGAGTAATGCTGCTGCGGGAGTGGGATTTGATCTATAATTTCCGCTATGATAAGACCCCTTTACGAGTTGTTTTTCCCTCCTTCATGTGCTGTCTGTGATAGGGAATTGGGGGGAAATGAAGAGCTGGTATGTACCGCTTGCCGGCATAGTATGCCCGTTATAGAATTTCTTTCCTGTGAGGACAATGCCGTCACTCATGTGTTCGAAGGGTTGTTGCCTGTGAAATGCGGAATCTCCTTATTGTATTACCAGAAAGGGGGAATGGGGGAAAAACTGGTGCACCGGCTCAAATACAACGGCATGCAGGAAATCGGGGATTTCGCCGGGAAATGGTTGGGGAATATCATACGCGGGAGTTCTTGTTTCGAAGATGTTCAATTGATTGTCCCCGTACCGTTGCATCCGAAGAAATACCGTTCGAGGGGATTCAACCAATTGACGCGGTTCGGCAAAGCGATTTCCGGGGAATTGGAAATACCTTTTATGGAAAAAGCCTTACTCCGCACCCTTCATACCCAAAGCCAAACCAAGAGAAAACGGGTAGATCGCTTTGCCGCTTCGGAAGGGAGTTATTCGGTCAATCCTGTTTTAGCCGGCGAATTGGAAGGAAAACACATTTTGCTGATCGATGATGTCATCACAACGGGAGCTACCATGGAAAGTTGTGGCAACGCTTTGTTGGAATTGCCGGGGGTAACTATCAGTGTGGCATCCTTGGCGCTCACTTATCATCTGTAAAAAAAATCGTTACTTTGCCCTATGCACAGATACCGTAAAATAGGGTTTATATCGCTCTCGATACTATTTCTTACACTCGCGGGTTGTGCCCGGGTAGGCAGACCCTCCGGGGGACCGAAGGATGAAAAGCCTCCGGTAATCGTACAGGCAAAGCCCCCGTTCGAAGCCCTGCATTTCAAAGAAAAAACCATCACATTATACTTCGACGAATACGTCCAACTCAAAGACCTCCACCGGAACCTTATCGTGTCACCCCCCATGAAGCACGCCTTGGAAATTACCCCGCTGGGAACCGCATCGAAATTCATCAGAATCAAAATTTCCGACACCCTCAAACCCAACACCACTTATACGATACATTTCGGGGATGCTTTGCGCGATTTTACCGAAGGTAACGTTCTACGGGATTTCTCCTACGTTTTCTCTACCGGTGCGCAGATAGACAGTCTCACCCTGACGGGGAAATTGCTTCCCACCGACTTCGCCCGGAAACCGGAAGACGTACTGGCAATGCTCTACAAAGCGGATGAGAACTATACCGACAGCCTGCCGCTACGGCAAAAACCGTATTATGTAACACGCACAGGTGAGGACGGGATTTTCGAATTCCACCACTTGGCAGCGGGGACTTACCATCTGATAGCCCTGCGCGACGTCCAGCCGAATTACCGCTACGACCCCCCGTCGGAACCCATAGGGTTCGTAAGCGGGTACATTGAACTTCCCACCGACAGCATTTATCCCGTTCAACTGTTCTATCCCAATCCGGAACCCGGAATAAGCCATATCAAGACAGTCAGTCCCGACCATTTCCTGATAGGATACCGCGGCAGTGAACGTCCGGTCGTCGAGGAGGTGAAAGACACCGGTGGAGTTTTGGAGTTTCTCACCGTCGAAAGTAAAGTTTCGGACACCTTGCACCTATGGACCCGTACTCCTGCCAAGGATTCGATTTATGTGCGGTTCCGGTTGTCAGGTGATAGTTTCATCATGCCGAAGAGAATCATCCCGGTACATACCAGTGATAGCTTGGAAATCAAATTACAAACCACCGTCATCCCCGAATCACAGGACAGCCTGTATATCACTGCTTCCGTTCCGCTGGAAAAAGTCGATATGACAAAAATTTACCTGATGAAAACTGACAGTACTACAACCGGATGTACTGCACAGACCGGCAAGCTGCACCATTTGGTATTACGGTGTGGAGAACAAGAGCCCGGTTCGTATGGATTATACTTGCTGCCGGGTGCGCTAACCACATTCAACGGATTGAAAAACGATTCGGTACGGTTGGCATTTCAAGTAAAAGGAAAAGAATATTTCGGCGAACTGGTCTTGAATATCGACAAGTTGGCACACCCTGCCATCCTTCAATTAATAGAGAAAACAAGTGGGAAAACCAAACGCGAAAAATATCTGGAAAAACCCGGCGAAGTGCTGTTCCGGTACCTGCCCAAAGGGGAGTACAGGGTGAAATTCCTGGTGGATATTAACAAAAACCGCCGTTGGGATACGGGTGATTTTATGGAGGGGAAACAACCCGAGCCAGTCTATTATTACCCACAAAACATTAGAATTAAGCCCAATTGGACGGTACGTCAAAATATTTCTTTATAAAAACTTATTAACAATCAAAAAATTTTATATATTTGCATAATCATCTCTATAATAATGGGATGTTCATACACATAAAAAAGGAGTTATGAAAACAAAAAAATTATCATCATGGGTTGTTGCCTTGGTTGTTGCAACAACAGGAATGCTGGCACAAGTGAATCCTAATGGCAATTCTTTTGATATAGGGATCACTACCGGCATGTCGTCTTTTCAAACCGATTTCGGTGAAAACGGGGATTTTTCCGGTGAAACGTTCGGTAATATCGGCTTTAACATAGGAGCTAATTTCTATATGGGATTTATAGACAGGCGTGCATCCGGGAGCAATCATTGGTTTAAGAACCATGCTAAACTCACCGGTAATGTGTCTTATTTCAATGCAACCATAGACCACTTTGGAAATTTGGTGGAAGACAATTACCAAGCCGGATTGTTCGAAGCCATGCACGCTAAGACCAAAATGCTAAATGTCGGTGTGGGTTTGCAGTATTTCATTTTTGACTTGGCTGAATTCAACCCGAAGAATGTCAACCTGTTCGCTCCGTATGTAGGAGTTGAATTTTCTTATAATTACCTAAAACCCGAAGTGACATCCGACCTGGGAAATTTAAATACATATTTACCTTATGTGTACCGCGCTCCCAATACCATTTTCAATGAATCCATTTCCACTTTTTCGGTAGGTTATTCGCTGGGTACCCGTATTAAAGTATCCTACCAATCGGATATCGATATTAACTTGGCGTGGAAAAATATGTTGAGTGACAAGTTGGACGGTTTGGTCCCTCAAATCGATGCCAACAAACACAACGACTGGCTCTATACCGTCAATGTAGGATATGTTTTCTACATAGATTGATCCCTATAAATTTATTGTAATGCTTGCCTCAGATCTTCTATAAGGTCTGAGGCATTTTCTATTCCTACACTAAGCCTGATCAGGGTGTCGGTAATACCGGTTTTTTCGCGTATTTCCCGGGGTATGGAAGCGTGTGTCATGGTAGCCGGATGACCGCAAAGGGATTCTACACCTCCTAATGATTCCGCCAAGGTAAAGATTTCTAACCGTTCTACGATTTTTCCCGCTTCGTTTACATCGTTCGAATGTAAGTCGAAAGAGAGCATACCGCCATAGGTTTTCATTTGCCGGGAGGCTATATCATGTCCTTCGTGTGAAGCCAATCCGGGATAATATACCCGGCGTACTTTGGGGTGGGAAGACAGATACCGGGCTACTTGCATGGCGTTCTCTGCATGGCGCTGCATACGGACGTGTAGAGTTTTTATACCCCGCAGCACCAAATAACTATCCATAGGTCCCGGAACCGCACCCGAAGCATTCTGTATGAAATACAGCCTGCCGGCTAAATCCTTGTCCCGGACGACCAGGGCTCCCATTACTACATCGGAATGACCGCCTAAATATTTGGTGGCGGAATGCATGACGATATCCGCCCCCATATTCAAAGGCTGTTGGTTATAAGGCGTGGCAAAGGTATTGTCCACCGCCAGTAACACCCCGTGCTTTCCGGCGTACTGCGCTACGGCTGCGATATCTACCATTTGCATCATAGGATTGGTAGGGGTTTCCACCCATATCATCCTGGTTTTTCCGGTTATGAGTTCGTCGAGTATTTCCGGACGGCTCATGTCTATAAAACGAAAGATAATCCCATACGGGGCAAACAGCTTGGTAAACAACCGGTAAGTTCCCCCGTACAGATCGTTCGTGACGATGATTTCATCTCCCGGAACGAATAATTTCATCACGGCGTCGATAGCTGCCAAACCGGAGGAAAATGCCATGGCATAAGTTCCGTTTTCTATCGATGCCAATGATTTTTCGAGTGCTGTCCGGGTGGGATTTGCCGTCCGGGAATATTCATATCCTTTGTGTACTCCGGGGCTCTCTTGTGCATAAGTAGAGGTGAAATAGACCGGTGGCATAACGGCTCCGGTAGAGGGGTCGGGTTGTTGACCGCCGTGAATGAGTTTGGTTTCGAATTTCATCATCGCCGCAGTAAATGTTTATTTTTGGTTTCTGATGTGTTCCGGGATGTGACATACGGGAATGGGTTCCATTTTGTGCCGGTTTGCCCGGTTCCATTTTTGATAAATTTCCCATACTTCTTTCTGCCGGGGGGTAAGGTTATGAGAGGTGTTTTTTTCGTTTTTCAAATTCATTGCCCATTCCAATTCGTCATACGAGGCGCCGAGCTGATCCTCATCGGTTCTGTTGTCACCGAAGAGTCCGTCGGTCGGAGCTGCTTTCAGGATGCTTTCCGGTACACCGAGGTATCCGGCCAAAGCATATACTTCCGATTTCATCAAGTCGGCAATGGGGCTGATATCCACACCGCCGTCACCGTATTTGGTAAAAAAACCGACTCCGAAATCCTCAATTTTGTTACCTGTTCCTACGACCAGCAAGCCGTATAATCCGGCATAGAAATACAAAGCCGTCATACGTAGCCGTGCCCGGGTATTCGCCAGGCTGAGTTGCATCTTGGCGGGATGGTCGATGCCGTAAGCCACTGCCTCGTCCGGCAAATGTTCTTTGAACGATTCGAATACGGGGGTCAGGTCGAATTTTTCAGGTGTGACGTTCGGGTATTTACGCCGCAGATGCAGGATTAGTTCCTCCGCCCTGTTGACTTGTCCGGCTGCTTGGTGGATGGGCATTTCCACTACACGCAAAGGCAATCCCGTACGTGCACACAGGGTGGCGGTAAGAGCCGAATCCACACCGCCTGACACACCGACGACCATCCCGTTCATGCCGGAATCTTTTACATAATCCTTTATCCAATTCGTGATATAATAACTTACGGCTTCTACGTTCATAGTATTACTGATGGGAATTATTGTTTTAACTTTGCACAAAAGTAACAAAATGTCTCTATACCGGAATACATACCTTACCGCACTCATAGCGGGGCTTTTCGTATCATTGCTCGTTTCGTCCGGATGCCGGCGGGATAAGGAAAGAACAGTTCCCGAAGTGTCCCATATCCCGGTCGAAGTGAAAATTTCGCGTTTCGAACAGGAATACGCACAGGTGACTCCGCAGACATTTCCGCGGTTGAAAGAAAAATACCCGTATTTGTTCCCCGGCAGTAAATCCGATAGCGCCTGGGCGGTTTTTCCGCGGGACAGTTTGTGGAAGAGTTTGTATCACGCTGTCGATAGCTTGTATCATGATGATAGCCGTCTGCGTGAGCCCCTGAAAGAGGTGTTCCGGCGGGTAAAATATTATTATCCGGCTTTCGAGGCACCCGGAGTGATAACCGTAATTTCCATGCTCGACACGGATTATCAAGTGATCTATTCGGACAGTTTGTTACTCTTGTCATTGGATACATTTTTGGGGGAAAACAGTGTTTTTTACGCCCGTATTCCCGGCTATATCCGCCGTCATTTCGAACCTTCACAAATTCCCGTAGCCGTGGCACGTGAAATAGCCCGCGAGACAGCCCCCGCCGTTTCGTACCGCACCTTTATCGACAGGATGATAGCAGCGGGGAAATTGGAATATGCCACCCGGCTTTTCGTCCCAGGGGTGTCCGAAGAAGAGCTGTTCTGTTATACCGGCGAAAAACTCCGGTGGGCACGGGACAACGAGGCGAACATTTGGGCGTATTTCGTCGCCGGAGATATGCTGTACGATACGGACAAAGACCTGGCGCGCAGGTTCATAGACAGGGCGCCTTTTTCAAAATTTTATAAAGCTTTCGACAACGAAAGCCCGGGCAGGATAGGCGTATGGATAGGGTACCGTATCGTCCGATCATATATGGAACACAATGATGCCAGCCTTCCCGAACTTATGGCGACACCACCAGGAAAAATTTTCAAACTTTCACAATATAAACCGGAAAAATAATGGCGATAAAACACCAATCGGATATCGTGTTGCACGTATCCCTCGATGAAAACAAGGTGCCTGAAAAAATAAGCTGGACCGCCCAAGACGGCGGAATATCCCACGCACCCACCAAGGCTTTTTTGCTATCGGTGTGGGACCCCGGCAGTAAGGAAACCCTCAAAATAGACCTGTGGACCAAGGATATGCCGCTGGATGAGATGAAAGTGTTCTTTCATCAAACCTTACTGTCCCTGTCCGACACCTTTCACCGCGCCACCGGTGATGAAAAGATGACGGAAACCATGAGGGATTTTTGCGATTATTTTGCCGAAAAATTGGAGTTATACAAGAAAAAAGGGAGAAAATAGGGTCTGCTGAAAAACTTTTTATAGTTGATAGTTATTAGTTTTTAGTTGATAGTTGGGGAGCCGTGTCATCCTAATTCGGAATATTGGGATTGGGGAAGAAATGATATTTTAGAAATTAATTGTAATTGAAAAATATTATTACATTTGTTCTGCTAACAATATTGTTAGCAGAACATTTTTTATTTATATTAAGAAACATAAATAGGGTCTGCTGAAAAACTCTCAAACACGTGAAAAAGAATGGATTACGCAATAATATCATTAGTAAAACGCAAGGAAAATCGAGGTTTTATCGAAAAA
>CAZQPD010000019.1:0-7400 GCA_964595235.1 uncultured Polaribacter sp. | reverse complement strand
TTGTTATCGGTAGCGGGTATGGATTTGTCTTTTTTCTTTTTCTTGTCGTCTTTTTTAGCGGTGCTTTTTCCAGTTTTTTCGAATTTGGAAATATCGATTTTACCGGTTTGTTTGAGTCCCGAGAGTTTTTTATATTGGGTTTTTATCATTTCGGGTTCTTCCGTGGTCTCGCTGGTTACTGATTGTGTTCCTGGTGCAGACACTTCTTCGGCGGGGGCGGTGACATCGGGTTCGGATTTTTTCTCCTCTTTTTTCTTATCCAAATCCAATTTTCCCACTACTTTTATTTTTTTCTTATCTGCTTTTCCCTTTATGATTTCTTCTTTTCGTTGGGCTTCCAGGCGTTCTTGTTCTTTGCGTTCCTTTTCGATACGGGCGCGTTCTTGTTCTTTGCGGATTTCTTCCATCTTACGCTTTTGTTCCTCTTTGACTTCCGAGGACACTTCGCGTGTTTGTTTGTCTTTTTGGAACTCATCGTACAGCAGATTTTTCTGCTCTTCCGTCAGCCGGGTCGTCGGTTTGTTCTCTAATTCGAATCCGTTATTGTTCAAAAACTCAACAGCCCTTTCCACGGAAATATTGAGATCCTTGCATGCTTTCTGTAACCGCGTCGCCATATCGCTTGAATGTTATTTAGTTAATATTTGTTTTCCGGTAATAGGTTAATCCAAATCCGCTTTTTCTTTGAGTATTCTCATCACTTCGATTACTGTTTCCTCTTCGAGGTCGGTCAGGATAACCAGGTCCTGGAAGCTACGGCTCAATACACTGTTCATGGTATCGAGACCTACTTTTCTGAACTCCTCGATGACCCATTGGTCTATTTCGTCGGAAAATTCGGTAAGTTCGATATCTTCTTCGTCTATATCTTCGCGTTTTACATCGATGAGATAGCCTGTGAGTTTGCTCGCCAGGTGTATGTTTATCCCCTTCTTCCCGATGGCTTTGGATACTTCTTCTCCTTTGAGGAATACTTCCGCTTTTGCTTTGAATAATTTTGAATTGTCGTCGTCCTTGTCGAAGGGGTGAATGACCACGTCCAATACTTGGGCGGGGCTCAATGCCCTCTGGATGAAAATGATATCGTTCTTCGAGTAATTGATCACGTCTATATTCTCGTTGCCCAATTCACGGACGATACCATGGATCCGCGAGCCTTTCAGACCTACACAGGCTCCTACGGGGTCGATACGGTCGTCATAAGAATCCACCGCTACTTTGGCTTTTTCACCGGGTTTGCGGGCTACGGCTTCTATGGTAATTTGTCCTTCGGTCACTTCGGGAATTTCCCTTTCGAACAGCCTTTTGAGGAACAAATCGGAGGTGCGTGACATGATGATATTCGGCTTGTTGCCTTTGAGTTCCACCGATTTGATTATTCCGGTTATATTGTCTCCCTTGCGGTAGTAATCGGAAAATATCTGTTCGCTTTTCGGGAGGATGATTTCGGTACCGTCGTCATCGAGTAATACGACCATATTCTTACGTACATGGTGTACTTCGGCGGTATAGAGTTGTCCTTCGCGTTCTTTGTACTCTTTGTAGATATTCGAACTGTCGTGTTCGAACATTTTGGAGTTGAGGTTTTGTTTCAACGCCAGGATATCGCGGTGCCCGAATTGGTTGAGATAATAAGGTTCGGGAACTTCTTCACCTACTTCGTAGTCGGGTTCTATCTTACGGGCTTCCGTCAGGGTAATTTCCAGATTGGGGTCGGTCAGCTGGTCGTCTTCCACTACGATACGGTTCCGCCAGATTTCCAAATCACCTTTGTCGGGATTGATGGTGATATCAAAATTTTCATCCGTTTCGAACTTCCTGCGCAGGGTGGCACGTATCACATCTTCCAATATGGCGATAAGTGTCTCCTGGTTAATATTCTTGTTCTCTTTGAATTCAAGGAATGATTCTATCAAATTAAAATTATCTTCCATGACGATTCTGTGTTATGAATGGTATTGTATTTTGACTTTCGCTTCTATTATTTCCCCGATGGGTATCACGGCTTGTTTTTCCACCGTGTGTTTGCCTTTGCCTATGGGTTTGTCTTCCCGGGTTTTCCAGCTGATATACAGCTCATCCCGGTCTATTTTATCCAATTTTCCTTCATATGAACCCGATTGGGTTTTTATCTTCAATATCCTGCCTATGTTCTTACGGAACTGGCGGGGATGCGAAAATGCTTTGGTAATATCGGGGGTTTCGACCCGTAGGGAAAAGTTCTCTCCGGTCTCTTCCAAAGCGGATTCTATATAGCGGCTCACCTCGATACATTCGCCGAGTGTCGCTCCGTTGTCGCCGTCCAGGGTAACCACGATATCCGCCGAAGGGCTTACTTGTACTTGCAGTACAAACAAATCCTCGCGCCCGGCTATCGCTTCACCGGCAATACGTTCGATATGTGCCTTGTCCAAATTCATTTTACAAAAATAGGGGACGTTCCGTCCCCTCTTTCTCTAATCCCTTGATTTTTCGGTGCAAATATATTGCTTTTTTTAATACCGGCAAGGGTTGTCAGGTTTTTTTTCCGGGAAAAACCTTCGATACGACTTGTCTCCATACGCGTAAACTTTCGCCGGTAAAATGCAACTTGACAGCCACGTACAAATACAACCCGGCTAATACGGCACTCTTCAACACGATATTTACTACCGGGTGGAAGGGAAAATCCCAGAATTTGAACCCGGCGAAAAACAACATGAGGGTAAGCAACAGCCATACGGTCTTGCCCGTAAACGGCAAAATACCGAATTTGTGCTTGACAAACCAAATTTTCAATGTATTGAAAACCAATACGACCAACAGGGTAGCCAATGCGGCTCCGTTAATGCCTATTTTATTGATCAAAATCACGTTCAACACCACTACCGATAAGGCGGAAAATACGGAATAAGGCAGCAAGATGCGGTAGTATTTAGAATTGGAAATAATCGCCCCGTTGTTCCCCAGGAACATATGGTACAATTTCGCCGTGGATATCATCCATACCACCCAGGTCCCACCTGCATACTGCGGAGGTAAAATGCGGTACAACTCTTGGATATTTACATTGACCAACAGGTAAATAAGCCCCGAAACCAATAACAAATTCATGGAACTTTTTTTGTACAATGCGGCGATTTCCCCGTCGTTGCCCTCATTGATGGCTTTGGACGTCAAGGGCTGTACGATATGTGACATCGCCCTGCCCGGTGCTTCTATCACCGAACCAATAAATAATGCCACCGTGTAGAACGCCGTATTCTCCAAGGGCAACTTCCCTCCTATCATCACCTTGTCGATATCGAGCAACAGGCTACCGGCAGAAGCTGCGAGTATGATATAGAACGCATAGCGCAGCACTTCCCTCGCATTTGCCGGAAGGCGAAAATCCAAACGGGGCGGGTGTAGCTTGAACGCATACAATTTCATCACCAGCATCCGCAATATGTAAGACAAAACTAACGCATTGAGAAATCCATTGAAATCCAAAACCTTAAAATACACCAGCACCAAGAGTATCATCACGGCGATACGGGTAAACATCTCCCTGATGAAATTTCCGAATACGGATTGCAACTGCACCTTCGCCCAGGCATAGAACAATTCGAAATACGCCGTCAATACCGCGATGATATAAATATAGGGCAAATAGCCCTGAATGTTCTCGTTCTTCTGCGACAGAAATCCCGCTATTTGTCCGTAGAACAAAGCACCTAATGCTCCTATGAGCAAACCCATGATCAACGGGAGTATGAGCATAAAACTCAAAAAACGTTCGCGCTGTCCCGTATCGGTATAAGACGAATAGAACTTAATGATGGAATATTGACTGCCGAATGCCATCAACGGCATCAACAAATTGGCGCCGGACAAGATGAAAATGACCAAACCGTATTGTTTGTCTTCCAAAAACCGGGTGTAGAGAAACAAAGTATTGATACCGCCTATGACAAATGCCGTGTAGATGATGATGGTATTGCGGAATGACTGTCTGAATACGATACCCATACCTTATTGTATTAATTGTTTTATTTCCCGGTAAATTTTATCTCCCGCATGATCCCCGTACAGGTTTTTCCCGAAATCCATTTCAAGGTTTTCGAAATGCGCCACGGCGTCTGTGATACGTTCCTTTACCGCTCCCGTTATCCGGGCAAAACCGTGCCGTACCAGCTCCACCCACTCGGTCTCGTCGCGGAGTACTACCACGGGTTTACGGTGAAAATACGCCTCTTTTTGCAGTCCACCGCTGTCCGTTACTACCATTTTACTGTGTTTCAACAGGGACAACATATCGAAATATCCCACGGGTTTTATCTTTATGATACGGGTTTCGATGCCGTACTGCCGCAGGAATTTTTCGGTACGCGGGTGCAAGGGAACCACGACGGGGGTTTTTTCGTGAACCGCATCCAATGCCGCAAAAACGGATTTCAACCTCCCGGGATGGTCGGTGTTCTCCTGCCGGTGAACGGTAGCCAGGATATAGGAATTGTTTTTCAAATTGAGCAACGGGAAAACACGGGCTTTCTCTTCACAGGATTTTCCGTAGTACAGAACGGCATCTTTCATGATATCCCCGGTCAGTGCTATCCGGCTGCCGGAATTTTCGAAACCTTCGTTTTTCAAATTCTCCACGGCTACGGGTGTGGGACAGAGCAATAATTGTGAAATGCGGTCGGTGAGGACGCGGTTTATCTCTTCGGGCATTTTCATATTGAACGAACGCAAACCCGCCTCCACGTGAATGACGGGAATATGCAATTTGGCGGCAGCCAACGCTCCTGCCAAGGTGGAATTCGTATCGCCGTACACGACTACGGCACGGGGTTTTTCTTCTACCAATACGTTTTCTATTTGTTCCAACATTTTTCCGGTCATCGCACCGTGGTTCATCCGGTTGATATGCAGGGAATAATCCGGGGCGGGGATTTCCATTTCCCGGAAAAAAATCTCACTCATATTGATATCATAATGCTGTCCGGTATGGATGATACGTTCCTCAAAATCACCTTCACTTCGGATGATGCGGCTCAATACGGCGGCTTTGACGAATTGCGGACGGGCGCCTGATATGCTGACTATTTTTTTCAATTGTCTGGTTGTTTTTCATTCCGGGTTCCTGATTCCAATTCCTTTTTTTCGTGGTCGATAAACAGGGTGCCGTCCAGGTGGTCTGTCTCGTGCTGGAAAATAGCTGCGGTAAATCCTTCTACGGTTTCCTGGTGTTGTGTCCAGGTGGAATCCAGATAACGGACAGTAACAGCGTATGACCTGTCGGTGGTGACGGCCCAATAATCCGGTACGGAAAGACAGCCTTCGGGCACATCTTGTTTAGCTTCTGAAAATTCCGTTATTTCGGGATTGAAATACACTTCGAAGGGCTGGTTTTCCTTGTCGAGACGTTGTACCCAGATGATTCGTTTCAGTACTCCTACCTGCGGAGCGGCAATACCTACGCCCCGGGTAGCGCTGTCTGTTACCGTGGCGTACATCCTGTTTATGAGCCGGCGGAGTACCGCAGGGGAAATGCCAGGCGGGAGGTTTTTGCTCTTGCTTCTCAATACGAGGGAGTCATCATGTGAAGTGATTTGCAATACCCGCATCGGGCTATCCGGAGCGCCTTTCATGATGAGGGTTCTTTCACCGCTGTCGAAACCGGATAGTGCTACCGCCTGCTGCTTGTGACTCGAACAAGCACCTGCCAGCAACAAAACGACGGCAATGGCGACTCCGGTGTATCTCATGATGAGTGATTTGATTTTCAAAAGTACAAAAAAACCAAAAGCCCGGATGGTTATCCGGGCTTTTGAAATATAATCAATTGCGTTTCATCAATCACACTTCTTCGAAGTCCACATCTTCCACTTGGTCGTCACCGGGTGTGTTGCCGCTGTCCGTTCCGGTCTTTTGTTCACCGGTTCCGGCAGTTCCCTGTTGTGTGGCTTTTTGCATTTCAGGTGCGGCAGCTTCCCAGGCTTTGTTGATTTTCTCCATGGCGGCATCTATGGCGGATACATCTTTGTTTTCATGTGCTTTTTTGAGTTCCGCCAAAGCATCCTCGATGGGTTTCTTGACCGTACCGGGCAGTTTGTCGCCGTGTTCTTTGAGTTGTTTTTCCGTTTGGAAAATCATGCTGTCGGCGGCATTGATTTTCTCGGCTGTCTCCCGGGCTTTCTTATCTGCTTCCGCATTGGCGGCAGCTTCGGCTTTCATTCGTTCGATTTCTTCTTGCGACAATCCCGAGGATGCCTCGATACGAATGTCTTTGGATTTGTTGGTTTGCTTATCCAAAGCGGACACGTGGATGATACCGTTGGCATCGATATCGAATGTCACTTCGATTTGGGGTACACCGCGTGGTGCAGGCGGAATACCGTCCAGATGGAAACGTCCGATGGTTTTGTTGTCCTTTGCCATGGCGCGTTCGCCTTGCAGTACGTGAATTTCCACCGAAGGTTGGTTATCCACTGCCGTTGAGAATATTTGTGATTTTTTGGTCGGGATGGTGGTATTGGCTTCGATGAGCTTGGTAAATACACCCCCCATGGTTTCGATACCGAGTGACAAAGGAGTAACGTCGAGTAGCAGTACATCCTTGACATCACCGCTCAATACCCCTCCTTGGATAGCGGCACCGATGGCTACCACTTCGTCGGGGTTAACACCTTTGTGTGGTTTCTTACCGAAAAATTTCTCTACTTCTTCCTGTACTTTGGGGATACGTGTGGAACCTCCCACGAGGATAACTTCATCGATTTCGGAGGTAGAAAGTCCTGCGTCTTTCAATGCGGCTTTTACCGGTTCCATAGAACGTTTGAACAGTGGGTCTGCCAGTTGTTCGAATTTGGCACGAGTCAAGGTTTTCACCAAATGCTTGGGACCGGTATTGGTCGCTGTGATATAGGGCAGGTTGATTTCGGTTTGGGTACCTGCGGAAAGTTCGATTTTGGCTTTTTCGGCAGCTTCTTTGATACGTTGTAAAGCCATAGGGTCTTCGCGCAGGTCTATTCCTTCTTCTTTTTTGAACTCTTCGGCCAACCAATCGATAATGACTTGGTCGAAATCGTCACCACCGAGGTGGGTATCACCGTTGGTCGAAAGCACTTCGAATACGCCGTCTCCCAGTTCGAGGATGGATATATCGAAGGTACCTCCTCCCAGGTCATATACGGCTACGATTTGGTCTTTGTGCTCTTTGTCGAGCCCGTAAGCCAACGCCGCCGCTGTCGGTTCGTTGATGATTCGCGCCACTTTGAGTCCGGCTATTTCGCCGGCTTCTTTGGTCGCTTGCCGTTGGGCGTCGTTGAAATAGGCGGGAACGGTGATTACGGCTTCGTTTACGGTTGTACCGAGGTAATCTTCCGCGGTTTTTTTCATCTTCTGCAATATCATTGCCGAAATCTCTTGCGGGGTAT
>CAZQPD010000018.1:0-19215 GCA_964595235.1 uncultured Polaribacter sp. | reverse complement strand
TTGTTTATTGCTGTGTGATTTAGAACGAATAAAAGAGATATTTTAGTATATTTGAAAAGATTCCTCCTCACTCGTGCCTCGTTCGTTCGGAATGACACGCACCCTGTCATTTCGATATGGAGCGGTAGCGGAGAGAAAAATCTTTTTTAACCACCAAGAACACGGTGTAGGCACAAAGGACGTTTGTAGAGACGCCCAATTTGGGCGTCTCTACAAACGTCGTTCGTTCGGAATGCCGACCGGACATTTTCTTTACGCTCTGCCCTACAAGCTAAAAATTCAGGCACTTCTGTGATTTTCAGCAGACCCTATTTATTTTTTCCCCGTATAGATGATGTTTTCCGGTTGAAGTAACTCCATATTCCTGTAGCGCAAGAAAATTTGAGCTACGGCGACAGTGTCTTTTTCGCAATAAGTAATGATGCGTTCCAGGTCATGTTCGCGGTAGAATACATCCGCTACCATGCTTCCGTCCAGGTCTGTTTTCGGTGAGGGGATGCCGAGAATACGGGTAAGGAGTGAGAGAGAGGTATAGTGTTTTCTGTCTCCGAATTTCCACAGTTCCATGGTGTCGAGGTGCTGTACTTCCCAGGGTTTTTTGCCGAATAGATTCAATGTGCCGGGCAGTTCAATGCCATGAATTATCATTCTGCGGGCGATATAGGGGAAATCGAATTCCTTGCCGTTGTGTGCACAGAGGTATTTGTTCTGGTCGTTGTAGTATGTATTCAGCAGTTTTGCGAAATCATTCAGAATGTCTTTTTCATCACCGGTAAAAGAACGCAGCCGGAACACATTACCTTGTGCGGATGAAAAGAACCCGGCGGAGACACAAATGATCTTACCGAATTCCGCCCAGATTCCCCCGTGCGAGCGGTAATATTCACCTGCCGGGATTTCTTCTTGTCCGGTATTATTGCGTTGGTAGCTGCTTTTGGACTCGAATTCTTTTTGCATTTCCGGTGATAGCATATCGAAGTTTTCGAATCCGGGTACGGTCTCAATATCGAGAAAAAGAATATCAGGCAGGTTGATACTTTGTATTTTCATTATTGAGGTAATTGATTTGGGATAAGGGAATATGTATATGGACGGAAGTACCGGAGTTCGGGGTGGTAAAAATTTTGAAGGTACCGTTCATTTGTGAAATCCGGGTTTCGATTTGAGTAAGCCCCAAACCCGGAATTTGTTTGTTGATGTTGAAACCTTTTCCGTTGTCTGAAACTTTGATTATGAGCTCCTTGTCTGTTTGTTTGACGTCGATTGTTCCTTTGGTTGCATCGCTGTGTTTGATGATATTGTTCACCAGTTCGGCAATAATATGATAGATACGCAGTTCGATGTCATCCGGATATCTTTCTACGTCTTCGCAAGTACAGGTAAAGGTCAGGTTTTGGTTCGAATGTTTTTCTACCAGTTCCTGTACGGCATATTTAAGTCCGAATTTCAGCAGGACGGTTGATATTAACGTATGTGAAAGGTTGCGGATTTGACCGGCAGCTTCACTGACTATTTGCCGGGTTTTTTTGAATTCTTTTTGTTTGGATTCCGGTATTTCTTTTTGGAGGGCTTTCAGGTGTAGATTCGCTGAGGATAGCAGGGCACTTACACCATGGTGTAACACTTCCGCTATCATTTTTCTTTCGCTTTCTTTGCCGTCTATGGTGGCGTTAATGATTTTTTCTTGGTGTTCTTTTTTGATACGCTCGAATTTTTCTTTGTTTTTCTCTTTGTAGTAATTTAATGTTGCCCAAATAATAATAAGTGCCATTATTACAAGTAGGGATATGAGCACCAGGTAGAGTTTGTACTTGGCTCTTTTTTCGCGTTCTACCGTCAGCAGCATTTCCCCGCGTTTCCGCTCTTGCTCCACGTTGTATTTCCGCTCTATCAAGCTGAGGGACTTTTTTATTTTGATGTTGTTCAAGCTGTCCCGGATATCAAAACTTTTTTCTGCGTACTCAAATGCACGGTAATCTTTCTGCAAATAAGAAACCCAAGCCAAATTCCAATATGCTATTTCTTTCCGTTTGGCTTGGTTGTTTATTTTTTCGAGATAGGATAATGATTTTAACAAATAAGTTTTTGCACGGGGGTAGTCTTTCTTTTGAATATAAATGGTCGAAAGAGTATTGTATAGAATCGAAACTAATAAAGAATCAAGATATTCTTTGTAATTATCGAGCAGCAATTTGCTGTAATATTCGGACAAATTGGGTTTGCCCGCTTTGAAGTAAGCAGTCGATAAGTTTATCAAAGATTTGGCATACAGCCGTTTTCCTTCTTGGGTATTGTTTAGCGGGGAGTTCCGGATGGTTTGGATTATTTTCTTTTGATGGTATAAAGCGGAATCTATCTTGTCGAGGCGAAAAAGTAAACTTACTGCTGTGATTTGATGTTTTATTCTGTCTAATGAATCAATATCCGGATTCCTGATCAATTCATCATAGTACACTAACGACGATTTATAATTTCCTATTTTTCTTAGTATTTGTCCTATCAACAAAGTTTCTTCCGGGTTTGCCAAGCCGTCGTTTTTCAGCTTATGTTCGTTGTATATTCTGAGGGCGAGGGACAAGGCGTTTTCATATTCTTTGTCCCGGTACCATTGCCTGGCGATACGCAGCGAGTCCTGCATAGGGTCATATAGCGAACCGGGGGAAAAAAAACGGGGGTAAATAAAAGTGCCGGAGGTGCCTTCCGCACCTGTGAGTGCTGGGTTGAAGGTAGGAATCGCGGAAGGCGGAAACTGGGAAGAAGAATCATTATTGATGACCTCCGGCGGTTTCAGGGCGGTAAATAATAACACATATAGTGTTGTTGAAGCAACTAATTTGCTAGCCCGGGATGCCCTGTATGCTGAACGTTTTTCATTCATCTAGGGTTTTGGTTGTGGTTGCCCAGTTGTAGATATCGCGACCAAACATTAACTACAAATTTATAAAAAGTTTTTATATACTGTATTTTTGTGCTTATTAATCCTGAAAAAAAGGGGTAAACAAGATACGGGGAAGGTGATGGCTGATAAACATTTGATTTATTCTTCCCCATCTAATATCATCAGAATCGGTTTTTCCCTTTCGGTTCCACGGCTGATGTTCTGTACGAAGTTGAAGTTCATATCATCCCCGTGGGCTGCGTTGTACTTTTTGGTGAATTGGGTTTGTGTTCCGTTACCCATGTTCAGGTAGATTTTGTTCATTCCGTTTTCGTTGGAGTAGCTGACTACTACACCTTTTTTGACTGAAAAGTTGAGTGTCAGTATTTTTTCGATATTGTTGTATGAGAAAGAGTAATTGTCGAGGAGTTCCAGATCTTTGGGTAAGTCGCTGTCGAGAATTTCGAATTTAGTCAGGTCTCCTTCGGTATCACTGATGAAATGGAGTTTCAGTTTGTGGTTTACAGTGTTGTAGTTTTTGCTGTTGAGCACTCTTCCGTATTCGGAGTCGGTAAAGAGTTGAATTACTTTGTATTCATGGTTGTAGTCATACTCGGTAGCCACTCCTTCGGATACTTTGTGAGTTACTGAGAAAGTTCCGTCTGTATTTTTGTCCACGGTTACCGACTTCAGTACGGAGTCGTTGTTTTCCATGGATATTGCTTCATCTTTGTTGCATGAGGTGAACATGACCAATGAAGCGAGCATGAGTAAGGAGAATAAATTTTTCATGATAGGATTGTTTTATATTTTTTATGTATTGAAAAGCCTGTTTTTTGCGATGTATATTCCCAAACCGGTGGCATTTTTGATACCGAGTTTGGTCATGATATTTCTTTTATGGGTTTCCACTGTGTTAATACTAATAAATAAGGTGTTTGCTATCTCCTGATTACTCATTTCCCGGGCTAACAATTTTAAGATTTCCACTTCACGGTTGGTTAAGTTTTTCAGGTATTTGTTTCTTTGTTCTTCATTAATGTCGTTCCCTGAGAATACACTCACGATTTTTTTATTGATATCGGAACTGAAGTACAATTCGCCTTCATGGACCGATTTGATGGCTTCCACTATGCTTTCACTGGCATTCATTTTCGATACGAATCCCATGGCGCCCAGTTTTAGCACTTCTTTGATGAGTTTTACGTCATCGTAGCTCGTGAGTACTACCGTGGGTGGCAGTAAGTTTTTCAATTTCAAAGAACGTATCACCTCTATTCCGTCTGCTCCGGGCATACCGATGTCTAATATCAGCACGTCCGTTTCATTTCCGCTTTCAAACCACTTGAGGACCTCGTTTCCGTCTAGCGAATAACCGGATACCTGCATCGTTTCTTCTGTGTCCAAGACGGCTATTATACCATCTATCAGTATCTGGTGGTCATCAGCAATGTGAACTCGAATCTTCTTCGTGGTTTTTTTCTTTTTGTTCATGGCAAATGTATGTTGATAGCGTTACTAATGTCAATACCGAAAACCATGATATTTTTTTTTCATGGATTCCATTAGAAAGGTTAAAAATTTGTGAAAACACGTTAACGTACTGAAAATAAGACCTGTCGTTATGTTTTTTCAGGACGTGTGTCCTGTTTCTGCCTGGCGAAGCTGGAAAAAATCCCAAGAGGTCTTATTTAGTGTTATGGTATTCACAAAAAACCCTCCCAAAAATAACACAATTTTCGGAAGGGCATGTGAATGAACACTAATTTAAACAAAGCGGGATCAACGGATACGGTCCAATGATTTTACAAGGGTTTCGTCTTTCCGTATGTGCCTGTTGGCAAGACCGAGTAATATTATAACCGGCAACGGAAAGAACCCCTCAATACCCTTCTTCGAGAAAACAATCTCTCCGGATAAATACAGGACATATACCGTGACGCCCAACAATATGATAAGTACCGCAATGGTGAGAAGGTTTATTTTCAATTGTACCGGACGGTATTGGTACAAAAATATATTGATCAATACCAGAACGGCGCCTGACACGTACAATATGGGTATAAGCATATAAGGGAACCCCCGGTCCATTAGTACGGCGGCATCCCATTTTACGCCTTGTTCATCGATGCCCAAGCAAGTGGTAAAGGGAACCACTGCCATGACAAACACGGCGAGAATCATATATACCGTTTGGATACGTTGCCACATAACGTTGCAAAAGTAGGATTTTTCTCTATGATACGAAAACTTTTCCCCGGTTTTGTCCGGGAGCGTGTCATTTCGAACGAATGTGAGAAATCTTTTTCTAACCACCTAGAACACGCTGCAGGCACAAATGACGTTTGTAGAGACGCCCAATTTGGGCGTCTCTACAAACGCCGCTCGTCCGGAATGGCGGGATTGGAAACATACGCCCCCCGAATTACAATTATTCGTATCTTGGTCTTTTCAAAACGGAAAACCGCTACACCCGTTATGTCAAAGTCGATAGGTACGGCATTTGTCCCATATTTCCTTCCGTTGCGGCGGGCATTTCGCCGTTTGGAGCGCAATATCCGGTTGTTCCTCACCGCTGTACTATCCGGTGTGGTGTTTCAGCTTATGGCACAGAGCAGTTCCGGGAAATTGCACTTGTTGTTTTTCGGGGATTTGATGCTTCACGGGCAGCAGTTGGAGTCAGCTTATCATCAGGAGACCGGCACTTATACTTTCGATGAAGTGTTCCGCTATATAGCACCTTACCTGTCGGCGCCGGATTTTTGTATCGGCAATTTGGAAGTTCCCCTGGGTGTCAAACCGTACCGGGGGTATCCATTATTCGGTGCGCCCCCCGGAATAGCCGGAGCGGCAAAACGCGCGGGAGTGGATGTGCTGGTTACTGCTAACAACCACGCTGCCGACCGCCGGAACAAGGGCATTGAACGCAGCATCCAAATCCTCGACAGCACCGGAATATTGCATACCGGAACATTTGCCGGAACGGCGGAAAAACAATTGAATTATCCACTCATGTTGGAAAAAAACGGCATCCGGGTAGCACTGTACAACGCTACTTACGGAACCAACGGTATCCCGGTACCTCCGCCGGCTATCGTCAATACCTTGGGCGACGGCAACTTGCTCCGGGATATTCTCGTCGATTACCATGTTCCGGACAGTATTTTCAAAATAGCTTTTTTGCACTGGGGGCTCGAATACCGCGACCTTCCCACAGGTAAGCAGAAAACTCTTGCCGGGCAACTGTTCGACGCGGGTATCCACTTGGTCACCGGCTCCCATCCTCATGTGATAGAACCTATGGAGTACGATAGCATTTCCCGTAAGGGAGTAGTCTATTCGTTGGGAAATTTCGTTTCCAACCAGCGGAAAACGAGGACTTCGGGAGGAGCCATGGTTCTCGCTGTATTGTCTGCAGCAGAAGGGCATACACAATTAGTATCACTGCACTACCTTCTCGTATGGGTGTATAAGAAACCCCGGGAAGACGGCCGTTATATGTTCTATGTATTACCCGCCGACGAGTTCAGTTTCAAGCCCTCGTTTTTCGACAATAACGGCTACCGCCAAATGCTGGACTTCATCAGCCACAGCCGGAAATTACTACATACCCACAACCGGAATGTAAGGGAATACCGTCCCTATACGGAGGCTTTTCTTTCCCTGTTCGCCGGGGAAATGAAATAATTTGTAACTTTGTTTTTCACTACCGGTGGCATTTTCCGGGATTAGATAATTTATTCACCAAATACTCCTAACCGATGGACACACATATACCCCACGAACAATACGAACGGGCACGAAAATACGCGCGGAAAAAACGGCGGTTGTACTGGCATTTTGCCGTCTTTCTCGCCGGTTCGGTATTTATCATCATATTGAATACCATATTCAAATGGGGTGAATCCTATGGTGAATGGTACGTATGGGCGATTTTGTTGTGGTTTTTCCTGTGGGTACTGCATTTTCTCAAAGTATTCGTTTTCTCCAAATTTTTCGATGAAGAATGGGAACGCAAAGAGACGGAGAAACTCATCCGCCGGCACGAGGAAAAACTGGAAAAATTACGTTCCAAGCTGATAGAAGAAGGAGTCATATCCCCCGGTGAGGATAAAAAAAAAGAAAACCCGTGATAGTGCTTATAGCCGCAGTAGGTGAGAACGGGGCGATAGGCAAAGACAACCGGATGCTCTGGCACCTGCCGGATGATTTTAAACGCTTCAAACGGGTCACTATGGGGTATCCGCTGGTCATGGGCAGGAAAACATTCGAATCCTTGGGCGGGAAGCCGCTCCCGGGCAGACCCCATATCGTCATAACCCGGAATACCCGTTATCAACCGTCCGGCGTCATTACGGTGCATTCGCTGGAAGAAGCCTTGGAGAAAGCCTTATCCATGCACGATAAGGTATATATAATAGGTGGCGGGACGATATATGCACAAGCCATGGAAGTAGCGGACGAATTGGACATTACCCGCGTTCATGCTTCGCCGGATGCAGATACTTTTTTCCCCGCGATAGACCCGGAAATTTGGGAGGAAACCGGCATACAGTACCATCCGGCGGATGCCAAGCACCGGTATGCTTTTTCTTTTGTCCGGTATGTGAGGAAATAACTCCCCCTTGCTTCTGTGTGCGTTACATACGTATATCCCCAATAGGTAGTATATTTGCAGGCATTTGTAACGGTTTTTTATGGCAAAAAAGACGACGAAAGCCAAGAAAGGCATCACCCCGTTGATGAAACAATACCACAGCATCAAGGCGAAATACCCCGATGCGTTGTTGTTGTTCAGGGTGGGGGATTTTTATGAGACCTTTGCCGCCGATGCCGAGAAGACCGCTTCCATTCTCGATATTGTCCTGACCAAAAGAGGCGCCGGAACTCCGAACGAAACGGCATTGGCAGGATTTCCTTACCATGCGCTGAACACTTATTTGCCCAAACTGGTCAAAGCAGGGCTTCGTGTAGCCATCTGCGAACAATTAGAAGACCCGAAAATGACCAAAGGAATCGTCAAACGGGGGGTTACCGAATTGGTTACCCCGGGCGTATCGCTCAATGACGAAGTCCTGCAAGCCAAATCCAACAACTTCCTGTCCGCCGTGCATTACGGTACCAAGTTCATAGGAATATCCTTCCTCGACGTTTCTACCGGAGAATTTCTCATCGCCCGCGGCGACAGGGAATACATCGATAAATTATTGCAAAACTTTCAACCCAAAGAAGTACTCGTTTCCAAGAGCAGGAAGAAAGAATTCTTTGCGGATTTCGGCACCAAACACTATGTGTTTTTTTTGGAAGATTGGGTTTTTCAACCCGACTTTACGCGCGAGCTGCTTCACCAGCATTTCATGGTTCAAAACCTCAAAGGCTTCGGCATCCAGGATTTGCCCGAAGGGATTATAGCAGGAGGAGCGGCTTTGCATTACGTCAAAGACACCCGGCACGACCGCCTCGACCATATCAATCAACTACTTCGTATAGAGCGTGATACGCATGTTTGGCTGGATAAATTCACCGTACACAACCTGGAATTGTTTCCTACCGGCAAAGAGGGACAAGTCAGCCTCTTGGAAATCATCGACCATACTCGTTCCCCCATGGGCGGACGGCTTATCAAACGTTGGCTGGCATTGCCATTGAGGCAAAAAGATGCGATAGAAGAACGCCTGGATACGGTAAAATTTCTACTCGACCACCCGGATATTCACCTGGAAATCAGGGAAATTCTAAAAAAAACCGGGGATTTGGAGCGCTTGTCCTCGAAGATAGCCACCCGGCGCATCCACCCGCGGGAAGCTATCCAGTTGGCACAAGCGCTGAAAAACCTGCAACCCATACTGGAATTTTCCCGTTCCCACGGGGATACCGCCTTCGGCAAATGGGGACAACAATGGTCGGCATGTGGGAAACTGATAACGCTGATAGAAAATACTTTGAGAGAAGACGCCCCGGTTCACATCCAAAAAGGAAATGCCATCAAAGACGGAATTTCAGAGGAATTGGACGAATTGAGGCGCATCGTCCGGTCGGGCAAAACCTATCTGGACGAAATGCTGGCACGCGAAACAGAACGCACCGGAATACCCTCGCTCAAAATCGCTTTCAACAACGTATTCGGTTATTATATCGAAGTACGTAATACCCATAAAGACAAAGTTCCGGAAGATTGGATACGCAAACAAACCCTGGTCAGCGCCGAACGCTATATTACCCCGGAGCTGAAAGAATACGAAACCAAAATACTCGGTGCGGAGGAAAAAATAGCCTTGCTCGAACAACAACTGTATGAAGCCCTTATCGACAGGATGAGCCAGTTCGTCCCCGCTTTACAACACAATGCCCGCTTGATAGCCCGCCTGGACGTCCTCGCATCCTTCGCACATACCGCCTTACAATACAATTACGTAAGACCGGTGATAGACGAAGGAACTGCTTTGGACATAAAAAAAGGCAGACATCCGGTCATCGAACGCCGGCTACCCCTGGACGAACCCTTTATAGCCAATGACCTGTACCTCGACAGAAAGCAGCAACAAATCATCATGATCACAGGCCCGAATATGAGCGGAAAATCCGCCATCCTGCGCCAGACGGCACTTATTGTACTGCTGGCGCAAATGGGTAGTTATGTGCCCGCAGAGTTCGCCGTGATAGGATTGACCGATAAAATCTTTACCCGGGTCGGAGCGAGTGACAACATCTCAATGGGCGAGAGTACTTTCATGGTGGAAATGAACGAAACAGCCAGCATCCTGCATAATATCACCGAACGGAGTCTGGTGCTGTTGGATGAAATAGGAAGGGGAACGAGCACTTATGACGGAATATCCATCGCCTGGTCTATCACCGAATATCTACACGAACACCCGGCGAGACCCAAAACCCTGTTTGCCACCCATTATCACGAACTCAATGATATGGCGGATACTTTCGAACGTATCAAAAATTATAATGTCAGTGTGAAGGAATTGGACGACAAGGTGCTGTTTCTGCGCAAACTGGTGCCGGGCGGTAGCGAACACAGTTTTGGTATCTATGTGGCAAAACTCGCAGGAATGCCCGTTCCGGTCATTCACAAGGCAAAAAAAATTCTCAAACAACTCGAACAAAGCCGCTCCCGCGAACAGAACAAAGAGAACTTACACGAAACGGTAAAAGAAGGTATGCAGTTGAGTTTTTTTCAATTGGACGACCCTTTGCTCGAAGAAATCAGGGACGAAATACTCTCTACCAATATCGATACGCTGACCCCGGTGGAAGCCTTGATGAAACTCAATGAAATAAAACGTATGTTGACCCGTAAATCCAAGAAAAAATGACCGGGACGAAAAAAATATACTTTGCATCCGATATGCATTTCGGGGTACCCGGCAGGGATGACAGCGCTACGCGCGAACGGAAATTCGTGCAATGGCTGGACCGGATAGCCGGTGATGCCGGAGAGTTATTCTTACTCGGTGACGTATTTGATTTTTGGTTTGAGTACAAGAAAGTGGTACCCAAAGGCTTCGTCAGGGTATTGGGCAAATTGGCGGAACTTTCCGACAGGGGGATTAGCCTTCATTTTTTTACAGGCAACCACGACCTGTGGATAAGAGACTATCTCACCGTGGAAACGGGCATGCATTTGTACCGTTCGCCGCAGGTGTTCGAACGTCATGGTAAGCGCTTTCTGATAGGTCATGGCGATGGATTGGGACCGGGAGATCCGGGTTATAAGTTTATGAAAAGCATCTTTGTCAATCCGGTAGCCCAATGGATGTTCCGGTGGTTGCATCCGGATGCCGGGGTGGCATTGGCACAGTATTTATCGCGCAAAAACAAATATATATCAGGCGAAGAAACCCCCTGGCGCGGCGAAGAAGAAGCCATTATCAAATATTGCCGTACATACGCCTCCGGCGAACGAATAGACTTTTTCGTATTCGGACACCGGCACACCCCGGTCATTTATCCGTTGGATGCACAGGGCATTTATGTAAACACGGGAGATTGGCTTCATGCATATTCTTATGCCGTTTTCGACGGGCGGGATATAAGCCTGCATACATGGGAGTGAGAGCAGGAGAAATACGGGTTTGAATAATTAAACGTACCTTTGCAGCGGATGATTCCGGAGCATGAGAATATTTGCTTTCATATTAGGTTTGTGGTTTTCAGTTTCTTGTACGAGTAACACCATATACAAAAAACCTGAAGACCTGATACCTCCCGGTCAAATGGTCGATATACTCACCGATATGTATCTGGCTAACGGAGCTTATTCCGTAACCAACAAATACGGGGACAAAAAAGTGGACTATTTGCCTTTGATATATGAAAAATACGGTATCGACAGTGCGAGGTTTCATCACAGCAATATCTATTACCTGTCGAAAATCAACCGCTATGAAGCCATATATAAAAAAGTGGAACAGAGATTGAGAGAAATAAAAAAACAAGACAGTATAGCGCACTATTCCGCCAACAAACAATCGAAAAAACATGGCAAGAAAAAAGAAAAAAAACGAGTTCGAAAGTCAATATAAAGCCGAATTAATCCGTTATTTATCAGACAACCCCAACCAATCGTTCAACTACAAACAACTCGCTTTCCAACTCAATATAGTGGACGACTATAACAAGGGCGAACTAAAACGCCTGCTCAAAAAACTCAAAGAAGGCAAACAGATAGAAGAGAACGGGAGGGGAAAATACCGTATTGCCGGGCGTTCGCATTATCATACGGGAACCATCGATATATCGATAGACGGCAGGGGTTTTTTCAAGCCCTTCGGCGAAGACGAAGAAATAGTCATTCCGCACAAAAAACTCAACTATGCCCTTCCCGGCGACGAAGTAAGGGTGTTCGAGTACCGGCACCGCAGGAACGGACGGAGAAGGGAAGGGGAAGTAGTGGATATATTGCGCAGGAATAAAACCCAATTCGTCGGTACCCTCCAATTATCAAAACACTACGGATATGTAATCCCCGATGATAAGCGTATCCGCGTGGATTTTTATGTGCCGAAAAAATATATCAACCACGCCAAAGACGGTGACAAAGTAGGGGTGGAACTGGTGGAATGGTCTGCCGGAATGGAAAATCCGATGGGAAAAATAACCAGTATTCTGGGCGTACCCGGTTCACACGAGACGGAGATTCACTCCATATTGTACGAATACGGATTGCCGGCGGTATTCGACGAAACCGTCGTCAACGAAGCCGGAAAAATACCACGAAACATTCGAAAAAAAGACCGCCAATCAAGACGCGACATGCGGAAGGTATTGACCTTTACCATCGATCCGGCGGACGCCAAAGACTTCGACGATGCCTTATCGTTCGAAATACTCGACAACGGGAATTTCCGGATAGGCATTCATATAGCCGATGTATCTCATTACGTCAAACCCGGCTCCTTGATAGACCGGGAAGCATACCGGAGAGGTACATCCGTGTACCTGGTGGACAGGGTGGTGCCAATGTTGCCCGAAGTACTTTCGAACGACCTGTGCTCCTTGCGTCCCGGTGAAGAAAAACTCACTTTTTCAGCCGTTTTCGAAATAGACAGACATGCCAGGGTATTGAACCAATGGTTCGGCAGAACGGTTATTTTCTCCGACCGGCGTTTTACCTACGAGGAAGTACAAGACATACTGGAAAAACACGCCCGGGCGGATACTCCGGAACTACACACAGCATTGACCGAATTGGACAAACTGGCGAAAATACTCCGGAAACGCAGGATGAAGAACGGCGCCATTACCTTCGACAAAATCGAAGTCAAATTCGAACTCGACGGAGAAAACGAACCCACGGGCATACGTTTCAAACATTCGAAAGACGCCCACAAACTCATCGAAGAATTTATGCTCCTCGCCAACAGAAAAGTGGCGGAGTATATCGGAAAGACAAAGAACGGAAAGCCCTCGGCACGCACCTTTGTTTACAGGGTCCACGATGTACCGGACCCGGACAAACTCGTGGAATTGCAGCAAATCATCAGCCAATTCGGTTATAAAATCGATATGAGGGATGAAAAAAAATTATCCAAATCCATCAACAAACTGTTGGAAGACATCAAAGGCACTCCCGAGGAAAACATGATCGAAACCCTGACCATCCGGTCGATGAGCAAAGCCGTCTATACGACCGAGAACATCGGACATTACGGACTGGCATTCGAGTACTATACACACTTTACTTCCCCTATACGGAGATACCCCGACGTCATGGTACACCGGTTGTTGCAGCATTATCTCGACAAAGGCAAACCGCCCAAACGCGAGGAATACGAGGCTTATTGCCGGCATGCGTCATCGAGGGAACAACTCGCTACCAAAGCCGAACGGGACAGTATCAAATACATGCAGGTAAAATATATGATGCAATATATCGGGGAAGAGTTTGCCGGAGTCATATCCGGTGTTACATCCTGGGGGGTTTTCGTAGAGATTATCGATAACTTGTCGGAGGGATTGGTACGGATAAAAGATATCCGGGATGACATTTACCAGTATGAAGAAAAACACCACCGGATAGTGGGATTGAATACGGGGAACACGTACCGGTTGGGGGACAAAGTACGCGTCGAGGTATATCATGCCGATTTGGAGAAAAAACAATTGGATTTCACACTGCTCGGGCATATGGAAAATCCGGGCGGATAATACGCTGTTATTTTCCGATACTTCCCATTTCCACTCCTTCGGAGTAAGCCACTTGGATACCGTGTTCGCTGAATGCGTTTTTGATATTGCGGTATGCGTGATAAGTAACTTCCCAGAAATCATCGGGTTTTACGAAAGGAAGCACATTGAGTTTGATATTATGCGAGTCGAACTGGACGATGCCTATATCCAGGGGTTGGTCTTTTAATATTTTATCGATGGGTTCCAGCGCATCGCGTATGATTTGTTTGACCTTCGGAAAATCTTCACTATACGGCATACTGACTTCGAGTTCGAGGCGGATAATTCCTTTTTTGGAAAAATTGGTTACCACATCGCCGGTTATCAAACTGTTTGGAATTATAAGTGTTTTTTTGCCCGGAGTGATGATGGTGGTATTGAACACACCGATTTCCTCAACTTTTCCGAAATAGTCCCCTACCCGGATATAATCATCCACTTCATAGGGTTTTAACGACAATACGATAAGACCGGAGGCGAAATTGCCGAGGCTTCCTTGAAGTGCCATTCCTATGGCAAATACGGAAGCTGCGATGATGGTGGCGAAAATCGAAAGTTCGATGCCCACGATACCCGCTACGACGAACAGGAGGGCGGTTTTCAATACCACTCCGATGATAGAGATAAGAAAAGGGCGGATATTGTCGGAGAATTTGGCTTTTTTGAACACTGCATCCAGAACGGGTACAGTCTTTTTGATAAGTTTTAATCCCAGCCACAGGATAAACAACCCCAGCAATACCCTGGGTGAATACAAGATGATTTTTTCTTTGGCTATATTCCAATAGTGAATCAGGTTATTATCCATAACAGTCAGTATTTACCGGGGGCAAATATAAGAAAAGCAACTTTTATCCCGTAAAAGTTGCTTTATATAAAAACGATTAGAAAAAGCTTGTTAATTCTTTTCCGGAATGGCGGCGTAGCTGATTTTCAGTTGGTCCATTTCGCGTAGTTCTTTTTTGATATCCGAAATGGTACCCATTTTCGTATCGACATCCGCCTTGAACAGTGTGGTCATAAGCGGGACATCGGCTTCGTTGTGCTTAGCCCGTTCTTTGACGATAAAACTTCTGATATCTTTGACGGTGGCGATTTTGTCATTTAGTTGAATGACGTCGCCCTGAACGGAGCCATCCAGTGATTTACCCACATAAATGGTACTGACCAATTCTTTGTGTTCGAATTTTTTCACCGATTTGGCGGTGGGTAATTTTATAGGTTTGATAAGCAGTTCCGTTTCCCGCATAGTGGTGGACACCATGAAGAAGAACAAGAGCATGAACACGATATCGGGCAATGACGCCGTGGAGATGGGAGGCAGGGTTTTTTTCTCTTTTTTGAATTTAGCCATGTCGATATGTGTTTAGGTTATTTGGGCTCAACTTCGGAGATGATGACCGGATAGAGTTTTTTGATGGTCTTGATCCGTTCGTTGAGTTTTTCGTCGTCTTTTTTGATTTTCTTTTGAGCGAGCAGGGCTTCGTAGGTAACACCGTATTTTTCGAGGGAAATCTGATTTCTCAATTCGGTATATGCCTGTTCGAGTTGGTCTTGAACGGCGGTATTGGCACCGTAAGAAGTTCCCCTGTCCACTTTCAAAGAGATAACGGCTTTCTCGGGGTGTACGGACATATTTTCGTCTATCACACCGTCGGGACCGTGCTTACAGTAATCGCATTTTACACCTTTTTCGGGGTCGCCGGCGCCATTGTCGATGAACTCCATAGCGATTTCTTTGATTTCATCGATTTTGATACGGCGTTCGCCTTCGAGCAGTAGCTCGTCGTTGCGGTTGATGGCGATTTCCAGAATGTTCCTTTTCTTGATTTTTACTTCTTGTTTTTGGTTCGGGGGTTGTTTTTGCGGAAGTTTCCGTGGAATACCACCGTCCACTTCCATGGTAGTGGCTACCAGGAAGAATATCAAAAGCAGGAATGCGATATCCGCCATGGAACCGGCGTTTATTTCCGGTACGTTTCTTCTGGACATAATGATATTATTTAATGATGTTCTTAATCATATCGAGCACAAAGAGCACGGCGCCGGCTATCAACAGGATAATGCTGTAGATGATGCCGGTTCCCACCCATTTGGATGTAGCGCCTTCGCTTCCGGCGAATACTTCGCCTTTGGCGTCATAAACCGCACTGCCATCAGCCATCGAATAAGCGATGAGCAATAATACGCCCAATACTCCGATACTCATTAGTACGCGTTTTAGCATAGCGGGTTTTTTCAGCAGGTTCAGCAAGGATAGTGCGATGGTGATACCTACTACGGCATAGAGTAATAACAGGGCATAACCCACGTAAGCTCCCATGGCAGAGGATTGTTCCGCCAGGGCGGTACTGTATTCGGGAGCTTCTTCGGGTGGCAGTGTACTGGGAACCCGTGCCATGAGTAGGATACCTATGGCGGAGAGCACCAATACGACGACCATTAATATTTTTGACATTTTTTTATCCATCTTATTTATGGCTTTTAGGGTTAATACTATTTATTTCTCAATAGGATATCCACCAGTCTGATGGAAGCGTCTTCCATGCTGTTGACGATGCTATCGACTTTGGAAATAATATAGTTGTAGAAAATTTGAAGGATTATAGCCACAATAAGACCGAATACCGTGGTCAACAGAGCCACTTTGATACCACCGGCAACCGTGGCGGGTGACATGACACCTGTTTTTTCGATATTATCGAAAGCTTGAATCATCCCGATTACCGTACCCATAAACCCGAGCATGGGAGCCAGGGCGATGAACAAGGACAACCAAGAGATGTTCTTTTCGAGTAATCCCATTTGTACACCACCATATGATACGACGGCTTTTTCCACGTTCTCGATACCTTCGTCCATTCTATCGAGCCCTTGGTAGAAAATAGATGCGACGGGACCCCGGGTGTTTCTACACACCTCTTTTGCGGCTTCCACACCTCCCGATGCCATAGCGTCTTCTATTTTGCCCACGAGCTTATCGGTGTTGGTGGTAGCGAGGTTCAGATAAATAATCCTTTCAATAGCCACCGCCAATCCCAAAATTAATACGAGCAATACTATACCCATGAAGGCGGGACCTCCCTCGATCATACGTTGTTTTAATACTTGTTTGAGTCCTTTGGGAGCGTTGGATTCGGCGGCTGCCGTTTGTTCGGTTTGTGCAGCGCCTGAAGCGTAAATTGTTTCTGATGTGCCTAATACCAGTAATCCGGCAATAGCTAAAATCGTGAATAGTTTTCTCATCGTTTTAGTTAATTTTATTAGTAAATTTTTTGTGGGATAAAGATAGAATATTTTTTTTATATACAACATTTAGGTTAAAAAAATCGGATATTATCTGTAATAAACAGCAATTGTACCAAAAGACGGGTTTAGTGTTGCTTTATGGAATAAAAACACATAGTATTGAATAACAATTTGTTATAATTTCGTGTGTTTTTCAGGATATATTGTTAAATTTTATTTGACAATAAATTTTATTCTATTTACATAGGTGTCTTCCCCTATTTCGAGATAATACATTCCCGGAGTGGAGGGAGCGGGTACCAGGAGGTTTTCTCCTGCGGTTTGGCGTATAAAATCACAGATTCTCCGCCCGGTTCCGTCGGTAATGCGGATGTGCATTTCCCCGGATACGGGGTGCCCCTCTAAGGATAGTTCGAGATATTCCGATACGGGATTTTCTTTTAGCACCCACCGGGAGAGTGAATATCCGGGAATGCCCGTGATATTGAAATGTGAAAGTATTTCCCCGTGGACAAAGTCGAAAGAGTTCTGTGTAAAAGCCAGATGGACGAGGTTGTCGTTCTGTGTAGAGGCGGCATCGAAGGGTGTTTCCGCCAGGTCTATTCCCGATACGGGGGCGTACCAATCTGTAGCAGGGACACCCAGGGCGCTGAGTGCGGGGATAAAACTAAAAGCGTCGATTTGCAGGGCGTCGTAAAACTGGTTGATTATGTCTGACTCCGTTCCCGCAAAGAACTCATCCATCAATACGGTACCACCCGGTGCGCTGTCCAATCCGGCAGAAGTAGCGGGGCTGGAGGCGTATGTGTAATACGGGTCGCCGTAGTCAAATCCATATATGGTGGGTTGCAAATAATCAACCACATAATTTTCCACGCCTGCTTCGGGAGTAAAATACAGTTCCGTTTTGAGTCCTACCCCGCTTCCGAGGTCGAATTCGGTATCTACAATAGTGGTGCCCGGACTTTCTACCATACCGGAATTATCGCTGCCATCTATGATGGTGAGATTGCGGGTGGCTTGGGGAAAGCCCAAAGCTTCGATGGCATTTGTAAAATTTTCCCGGTAAACTTCAGCCGGAGTAGGCAGCTGGATCAGGTAGTCTTGCTCGATATCAGAACCTTCTTGTATATGGGCGGTGTAATGGTCGAGGAGCAATTGCATGGCAGCAGGGGTGTTGAGCATGTTGTCACGCAAAGCCGTAACATCGGGATCTGCGCTTTGGACAGCCATGTAGTTCACCAAGTATTGTAGAGATATGGGAATATTGGCTCCGTAGTGCGGAGCATCAAACGACAGCCACAGTCCCGTGTTGTGGTCCATTCCGTTTTGCTCCATATATGCTAATGCATACCGTGTCACAAGTCCTCCCATGCTGGGTCCTACCACTACGAATTGCTCATTTCCCTCCATGTCCTCAATTATATCTTCTAACAATGCCACCAGGACATATGCATTCCGTTCGATATAGTCTGATCCTCCTTGAACGACGGTGTTGTCGTCGCGGGTATATTCCGGAAAATTAAGTATGACAATGTCCACACCATATCCCCTTAACGTATCGAACAAATTATCTCCGTTTTCAGAGGTCAGGTAATGGTATATAGCGCCGATGCCGTTGTTGTCGCCGGGGTCATACCCGTCGGTTATGATAAGAGGCATGTCCAGTACACCATCTTCACTATAAAAAATTTGATATTCCCCGTATCCTACATAGGCTTGGTCTTCGAAATATCCCTGAAAGGGTATATCGGATTCTATTCCGGTTATTTCACTCACGGGGTAATTGCCTTGTGCAATAGCCGTTATGGCAGTAAATACAACGATGATGGCGATAATTTTTTTCATGGCGGATATGCTATGTTTTGTATTGGATTATACGTTTTTCGAAATGCTAATTTACAACAATATTTTTTATCGTAAAACGGGTTGGTTTTATGGAGGCAGGGGGGTAAGTCGAAGCAAAAGATGTTTTCAAGAAGGGATGTTCAGGATATCCGGGCGATGGGATTGTTTATAGGGGAGCATATATTTCAAAAAAATGAGCAACAAAATTCACATGTCCGCTTTTTGTCTATACAAAAAATTGTTTTTGTCAATGTGATTAGCCGGATATTTGCACCCGGTTAGTAGGGATGATATCTCTTAACCGCAATAGGGGGAAGGAAAAGGTCCGGTACTATGTACCGGGCTTTTTGTTTTTGTTAGTCTTATTTAGGGTCTGCTGAAAAACTCTCAAACAAGCAAAAGAGAATATGAGCTACGAAATAATTTCAATAGTAAAATGCAAGAAAAATCAAGGTTTATTATCAATTCAAAGTATTCATTTTGACAGCGCGGCAGCCCGGCTCACCGGCAAAAAGTGTCCATTGGATATTTCCCTACTGCTCTGCCTTTGTAAATTA
>CAZQPD010000017.1:0-3286 GCA_964595235.1 uncultured Polaribacter sp. | reverse complement strand
TTTATATTAGGGCATGCTGAAATTCACACAAACAGCGCTCCCAAACTATCAACTCATAACTAAAAACTATCAACTATAAAAGATTTCTCACTCCGCTATCGCTCCGTATCGAAATGACAGCGCCCCCAACTATCAACTCATAACTCACAACTATCAACTATAAAAGATTTCTCACTCCGCTATCGCTCCGTATCGAATTGACACGCCCCCAACTATCAACTAAAAACTAATAACTAATAACTATCAACTAAAATAACCATTTCCCCCAAGGTATGATTGCTACCATGATCAAAAAAGCAGGTAAATAATATTTTAGCATGCTTTTGTGCAAACTGCTATTTTCCGATACAAGCATTGCTCTGTATCCGGCATACAATAACCCAAAGGAAAACAATTCCAATAGCGGGTGCAAAATCGCCCCATGGAGATGATCAATATTATTCATGACGGCTTTTATCCCGTTGTGCTTTAAGTATTTATATACGCTTGAGCTAAAATATACAGCAAGTCCGATAAAAACCTGGATGCCACCGGACACCATAGTGAATATCGCCAGATGCAAGTCCGTTTTCGTATAAGGTACCCGAAATATATTGGCTCGGATATACTTGATCACCGTGACAGTAAAGATTAATAGAAAAATGATAGCCCAGTGGGAATGTATGTATATGAGAAATTTCATAGAATGTAATTTTGGCAAAAATATGACATTTGTCATAAATATACAAATAAAATGCGATGCCGGCTTCGCCGGCATCGCATGCATGGATATGGTATTGAAAAAAACTTGCGGAAATTATTCGATGATAATCTTTCTGCCGGTATCATTTTGCCCGTTTACAATATGTAAGAAATACATGCCCGGCATCAATCCGGTGGAAACCTCCGTAGGTTCTGCGGATATGTCGCGACGGTCTTGCCATACTTTCCTGCCGCCGGCGTCGTATATGATGATGGTGCAACCGTCTATTTCCGTCTGGCTTTTGATATAGAACGTACCGCCGGAAACATTGGGATATACCGTTATTCCTGTAGCCAATTCGTCGTCGGATACCGAAGCCGGGAATTGGGTAAACCTTCCGGTAAATAATCCTCTGCCGTAGGTGGAGGCTAGTACGGTATGTCCGGTTTCACGGAAATCGAAACTGGTTACTTTTACGTTTTGCATACCGTTTTGTGATTGTTCCCAATGGGGGTTTTCCGCAAAGAAATCTTTGGTCATCCAGACACCCAAGTCAGTTGCGATGATGACCTCCTGGTTTCTCATGGGATTCATCAGAATGTCTTTGACGGGAATATCCGGCAGGTCCCCCTCTTTGTTTTCCCAAGTATTTCCTCCGTCGGGGGAATACCACACACTGTTTACTCCGTAATTGTGGAATGTGACGAGTATTTCATCCTCGTTGTTGCCGAAATTGATAGAAGATACCGATCCGAAAAATCCGTCCCCGGTTATCATTTCCCAGGTGGGCGAGCTATCGGCATTGGTGAGTTTGAACAAATTACCTCTCGAAGTCCCGACGAACAAGGTGGAACTACCGGTGGTAAACGGTGAAGCTTTTAATGCCGTAGGTGTTCCCAGCATGTCGTCATTAGTTAAATTTGTCCTTACAGGATTCCCGGTTATATCGGAAATGCGGGCGATACGGTTTGCCGACGCAGTGGAAGCATTCGTATAGAGAATGTCCATATTGTCGTCCAATTCGGCGATGTTGACGAAGAAGCCTGTGTTTTCATTGATTAATGTTTCTTGATAGGCACCGAAAATACTGAGAAGGAAAAAATTATTTCCGGGAAGGGATACTATCATATATTCATTATCTTTATCAATAAAGCAATAGGTACCGTCACCACCAAATGCTTCTGTAAACATGTTGATACCCGGATCGGCACCATATTTCAGTAGGCTGCCATTATCTTGAGCCCCACCCAAAAGAATTTCAATATTTGGGTTTTGACTAATTGCGCCTTTATAAAATTGTGTTGTATTGAAATACCATTGTCTGGTGCCTATGGCATTATTTACTTCTTGAGTAGCATCAGCAAACGAATCGGCATAAAATATTCCTCCGTCGGTAGCGATAAGTCCCTTATCGGAATCGGCAGGGTGGAATACGATATTGTGAATGTCGGCATGAACGTATGGAACACTGATGTTCATACTTGTCCAGCGGCTCATTTGCTGCCACGTATTTCCCCCGTCTGCCGAGCGGAAAGAATCCACGCCGCCGACATAAACTATCTCGTCGTCGTTGGGGTCAACAGCTATTGTGAGGTCATAGAAAGCTTGCCCGCGGGTAAAGTCATTAGAAGGAATACCAGGGTCGGCATCGGCGGGTTTCGGTAGCGATGTGGGGTTGGTATCGAATCCGTCTGTGGTTTTGAATATCAATACTTTTGCCGTGGCATGATCTACCAATAAATACATTTTATCCGGATCGGTAGCTGAAATGGCCAATTCGGTTCTTTTGCTGTTGCCGGGTACCGTATAGACGGCTTCGAAATTTTCTCCGTCGGTTGAGGATAATACGGTTCCACCTCCGTTGGAATACGAAGCGCTCGGTGTGGTGGTGACCCAGATTTTGTTATCCGGGGCTATCAGGATTTTATTAGGCATGTATTGGTTCGAGGCGCCTGGTACTACCGGCAGATCGATTTTTTCCCAAGTATCCCCGTTGTCGGTGGATTTATACAACCCGAAGCTGTCGGCTCCCATGATTCCGCCTCCCCCGTATGAGTCGGATACGGCGGCGTATATCTCCGTGGTCCCGTTGTTGTCGCGCGTGGTGATATCATTGATGTGGTAAATACCGGGTATGATAAGTCCGGACGGCGTATCCGCATCCAAAAATTCAAAGGTGGCATTGACCGTGTCGTTCTCCATGGCATCCATGATGATTTGTCCGTCCGAACGGGAAATCATAAAAGAAGGTATGTTGATAGTACTACTGTTACCTCCCATGATGATTGGGGGTCCGTCCACGTTGTTTATCATGACGACAGCCACGGCTCCGGCATTCTGGGCATTCATGATTTTATCGACAAAATAGCATTCTCCACGTTCGATAACCGCGATTTTCCCATTGACGTCGGCGGCATTGACCAAAGCATTACAGCCCCAAGTCGGATTGGCACTACCGTCATCTACCAACACCAAATCGGCGGTGATGGGTCCGGAGGGATCGGGTCCCCCCAAATCGGATTGAATTCCGGCATAAGTGCCTGCAATACCTGCAGGAGAATTGACCGTGAGTTGTGCGTTTCCGCTGAAATAGACATTTCCTGT
>CAZQPD010000016.1:0-2532 GCA_964595235.1 uncultured Polaribacter sp. | reverse complement strand
ATAGCGGGTAAAACGCTAAAATTAAAAGAAATATGAATAAATCAACGAACATAGCAATAATGAACAGAGGTGCGGGAAACACCACCACTGTGCATAACCGAGCCCGTTACACACCCCCAACCCAACAAGCCGTGCCTCCGGCTTATAAATTTCCATATGCTCCGTTTTGAAATCTCCGGAAGAGCCTACGGAATGACGGTTATCTCCACACCGGGCACATCATCTTCCAGCAGCTTCCGTAGCGTGGCGGGATGTGAATTGGTAAAAAATGTATGACGTGCCGGTTCTGTCGAAGGATTTTTCAATCCGTGTTTTTCCAACAGCCTCTTGATTTGCCGTGAAACGGCAAATCCGGAATCAATGATGTTCATACTATCCCCGGCTATCTCCTTTATGACCGGTATCAAATACGGATAATGCGTACAGCCTAATATCAAATGATCGACACCTGCTTCCATCATGGGTGTCAGATAGTGCTCCAATAAGCCCCGCGTACGGTGGCTGTCTATCTCCCCCTGTTCTACCAATTCCACCAGACCTTCTCCCACTTGTTCCACCACTTCTATTCCGGCGGCATATTCCCGGGCGGTTTCGGCGAACAAATCACTACTCAATGTACCCCGTGTAGCCAATATACCCACTTTTCCGGTACGGGTCTGCAATGCAGCAGGTTTGATAGCCGGTTCTATTCCTACGAAAGGCACCGGATACTTGGCGCGCAAATGCGAAATGGCATTGGTCGTGGCTGTATTGCATGCCACTACGATAAGTTTTGCCCCCCGTTCGAGTAGAAATCCTGTATTCTTCTCGCTCAGCCGGATAATCTCCTCTTTGGATTTCCCGCCGTACGGTGCGTTTTTACTATCGGCAAGATACAATGTGTTTTCGAACGGCAACAGGCGTACCGCTTCTTTCCATATAGAAGTTCCTCCTACTCCGGAATCAAAAAATCCTATGGGTTGGTATCGTTCGGACATCGGTGGGATTGTGTCTGCAATAATACACAATAACGGATTTATACCCAAAAAGTTTTTCTACCCGGATACCAACATCCTGTGCAGTTCGCTCAATATCATCGCCGTAGCGCCCCATACGCGGTATCCTTGCAGCCGGTAATAGGGTATTTCCGCTACTTGTCCGCCGGTTTTTACCATTTCGCGGAAGCTGTGAGCGGGGTCGAGCAATTCGCGGACTTCCGGACAAAAGATTTGTGCGACTTCGTAGTTGGGTCTCCATTTCCCGGAACGGGTAAAAAATGCTACGAAAGGGTACACGGTAAATCCTGATACGGGGATATGAAGCGGGGTCAACTGCCGGATTACATTTTCCGGGGGAACGCACAAGCCCGTCTCCTCGCGGGTCTCGCGCAGGGCGGCTTCTACGGGGGTTTCGCCTTTTATGATTTTCCCTCCGGGAAATGCGACTTGACCCGAATGTACTCCGGCATATCCGGCACGTTCGGTGAGCAGGAAACGGGGGGAACTGTTTTCGTCCTCGAACAGGGCTATCAGCACGGCAGCATCCCTGCGGGCAACCGGACGGCGGGGCATACCGCGGTAAGAAGGTGCCATGAGCATCTGTGCGGGCATACCGCCCGGAGGGTTTTTTTTGATGATTTCGATGAGAGCGGTAAACCGTAAATCCATTTTCCGGAAGGAATAAAAAAAAATCAACGGTGAAGGTAAAACCACAGCTTGTCTTTCAACTCCTGTAAGCCTGTCTGTGCCACAGAGGATATCATGACATAGTCCACTCCTGTGGGTATTTCACGGGCGAGTTCATCCAATAGCTCACCGCCGAGCAGGTCTGTTTTGGTAATGGCGAGCAGGCGTTCTTTGTCCATGAGTTCGGGGTTGTGCCTGGCGAGTTCCCGGAGCAGGATTTCGTATTCTCCGGCTATGTCGTTGCTATCGGCGGGAATCATAAAGAGCAAGACGGAGTTCCGTTCTATATGCCGCAGGAAATAGTGCCCAAGCCCTTTGCCTTCCGAAGCACCCTCGATGATTCCGGGTATATCCGCCATGACAAAACTCTGATAATCACGGTACGGAACGATACCGAGATTGGGTTTCAGAGTGGTAAAGGGATAGTCGGCAATTTTCGGTTTGGCACGTGTTATCCTGGCAAGCAGGGTTGATTTGCCGGCATTGGGAAAACCTACCAGGCCCACATCGGCCAGCACTTTCAGCTCCAGTTCCAGTTCCCGCTCCTGTCCCGGTTTTCCCTCTTCGAATTCCCGGGGAGCCTGGTGGGTAGGCGTTACAAATTCGGCATTCCCGCGTCCCCCGCGCCCTCCCCTGGCCACTACAATCTGCTCTCCGTCCACCTGCAGATCAGCCAGGATTTCACCGGTACTCCGGTCCTTGGCCAGCGTACCGGCAGGAACTTTAATGATGATATCTTCCCCTGATTTTCCATGCCGCAGGCTGCCCTCACCATGACGCCCCCGAGGAGCCTTGTAGATGCGGTGATACCGTATATCCTGCAATGTATGCAATTGCGTATCAGCCTGCAGAATAACACTGCCGCCGT
>CAZQPD010000015.1:0-6756 GCA_964595235.1 uncultured Polaribacter sp. | reverse complement strand
AAAGATTTCTCACTCGGCTACCGCTCCGTATCGAAATGACAGCGTCCCCAACTATACACTCATAACTCATAGCTATCAACTAAACACTATCCCAAAAGACTTTCCGTCATATAATCAGGGATACTCAATTCCATGATCTGTAGTATGGTAGGAGCGATATTGGCGAGGATACCTTCCCGGATGCGGTATTTTTTTTCAGAAACGAGTATCAAGGGGACGGGGTTGGTCGTATGGGCGGTGTTCGGGCTTCCGTCCGGATTTTTCATACATTCCACATTACCGTGGTCGGCGAGAATCAGTACGGTATAGCCGTGTTTTTTGGCTGTTTCGACGACCTTTTCCAATTGTTTGTCCACCGTTTCCACTGCCCGTATGGCGGCTTCAAATACCCCTGTATGTCCCACCATGTCACCGTTGGCGTAATTCAGTACGATGAGTTCCGCCTGTTCTTTTTCTATTTCGGGCAGTAAGGTGCGGGTTACGGTCTCCGCACTCATGGCGGGTTGTAAATCATAAGTGGCTACTTTCGGCGACGGGATCAACAGGCGTTTTTCCCCTTCGAACGCTTTTTCCCTGCCTCCTGAAAAAAAATAGGTTACATGCGGGTATTTCTCGGTTTCCGCTATCCGTATTTGGCGCAAGCCTGCTTTGGAGACCAGTTCGCCGAGGGTACCCTGTATGTGTTCCTTGTCATATACGACGTGTATGCCCTTAAATGTATCGTCATAACGCGTCATGGTAACATAGTACAAGGGCAGGGGATTCATATCCGGGGAGGGTTGTGTGTCTTGGGTAAGTACTTCGGTCAGTTCCCTGCCGCGGTCGGTGCGGAAATTGAAGAACACCACCACATCACCGGGTTCTACCGTAGCCAGGGGCTTCCCGGATGCATCGATACAGACCTGCGGGGGGATGAATTCGTCGGTTATGCCTTCGGCATAACAGTGGTCCATAGCTAAAACGGGGTCCTGTACCGGATTTCCGGTTCCGTGGACGAGCATGTCATAAGCTTTTTTGATACGCTCCCATCGCCTGTCCCTGTCCATGGCATAATACCTGCCCGTAACACCTGCCAGGCGGGTACGGGGAAAGTCTTTGAGGTAGTCCAGCATTTCACGGACATAGTCTTTTCCCGAATGCGGATCCACATCCCTGCCATCGGTAAAGGCATGAATATAAGAAGAAACCGGATAATCATTTGCCATACGGACAAGGGCTTTCAGGTGGTCGATATGCGAATGCACTCCGCCGTCAGACAAAAGTCCGAGGAAATGCACTTTTTTCCGGTTCTCCGTAGCGTATTCGAAAGCTTTGCGCAATTGGGGATTGTCGAAAAATCTGCCGCTCTCTATGGCTTTGTTGATCTTTACAAAATCTTGATAAACAATACGTCCGGCTCCCAAATTGAGATGCCCGACTTCGGAATTTCCCATTTGCCCGGCGGGCAAACCCACCTGTTCGCCGGAAGTGAATAGCCGGGTATGCGGATAGGTGTGCTTCAAGTAATCCCAATACGGGGTATCCGCTTGCGCAATAGCTGATACGGCGGGGTTTTGTGTAATTCCCCAACCGTCCAAAATAATCATTAAAACTTTGTCCGGCATTGTAAGCGATGTTTTCCGGCTACAAAACTACAACAATATTCCGGGTAAATAACAGGGATACTATCCGTGATTTGTCTTATCTTTACCCCCGGCAAAAAATATGAATATCCAATGAAAATATATCCTGTCAACACCGGTTATTTCAAACTCGACGGTGGTGCTATGTTCGGCGTGGTTCCCAAAGTACTCTGGCAGCGAACCAATCCCGCCGATGAGAACAACCAAATAGAAATGGCATTGCGCTGCCTGCTGGTAGAGGACGGCGACAGGTTGATACTCATCGACACGGGCATAGGGGATAAGCAATCGGAAAAGTTTTTCGGGCATTTCCACCTCTATGGTGACGACAGTCTCGACAAATCCCTTCGCCGGTACGGATTCCACCGTGACGATATTACCGATGTTCTGATGACGCATTTGCATTTCGACCATTGCGGCGGTGCCATTGTACGGAATAAAAAGGGATTTTACGAACCGGCATTTCCCCGTGCCAAATATTGGAGCAACGAAGCCCATTGGAAATGGGCGACAGAGCCCAATGCCCGCGAAAAAGCCTCTTTCCTTCCGGAAAATATCTTACCTATTCAGGAAAGCGGCCAGTTGAACTTTATCCCGCATACCCGCAATCCCAACACGGACAACCCACTGAACATGGAAATACTCTTTGTGGACGGACATACCGAAAAACAAATGATCCCCATCATACGTTATCAAGGCAAAACCCTCGTCTTTATGGCGGATTTCCTGCCCACTGCCGGACACATTCCTTTGCCGTATATCATGGGATACGACACCCGTCCGCTCATTACCCTGAAAGAAAAAGAAAAATTCCTGTCCGAAGCCGCCGGCAAAGGCTATTACCTGTTCCTCGAACACGATGCCTATCACGAAATCTGTACCGTAAAACATACGGAAAAAGGCGTGCGTTTGGATAAAACTTTTAACTTTGACGAAATTTTTAACTGATTTACGTAACATTAATTTTAACAAGATGAAAATCAAGAATTTATTTATTTTTCTTTTTGCCGGCGCCCTCATGGCATCATGTGGAACGACCAAGACGGCAAAGACAGCCAAAGGGGTAGATGAGATGGTGTTCGAACCTTTAGAGTGGAACATGAGTCCGCGAAAAACCCCATTGACCGAAGAAGAACAAAACCGTTGGGCTCATATGGATCTCAACAAGGATTCCATTCCCGGAATGAGTGTGGATGAAGCTTATGAATATTTGGGCGACAAGCCCGCTACTACTGTTATCGTAGCGGTTATCGATTCCGGTATCGATATAGACCACGAAGAGTTCGAGGGGGAAGTTTGGACCAATGAAGATGAAATTCCCGGAAACGGCATCGATGATGACAAGAACGGCTATACCGATGATATCCACGGATGGAACTTTCTCGGGGGAGAAAAAGGAAAGCCGGCACCTATGCGTCTGGAAATTACGAGGATAGTAGCCAAATTAGCTCCCAAGTACAAAGGGAAAACCGCTGATGAAATCCCGGAAGCCGATAAGGAAGAGTTCGAATACTACCAAAAGTTGTCGGCTGAAATAGAGAAGGAATTACAAGATGCGCAGAGCAAACTTACCTTCTACGAAGGCATGTACAATACCTTGGAGAAAGCTTATAAAATTGCCGTCAAAGGTCTTGGTAAGGAAGACTTTACCGCCGGAGAACTCGAAAACTTCAATAGCGATGACGAAGATTTTAACTCCGCCAAACCCATGATGTTGAGAATTCTAAAATCCGGTGCAAAGATCGAAGATGGTATGAAAGAAATCAAATCGGGGGTGGACTATTTCAAGTCGAAAGTGGATTATATGTACAATGTGGACTTCCACGGCAGATTGACCGGTGACAATCCGGAAGATATCAACGATGTACCTTACGGAAATCCCTATGTAACAGGCTCGAAAGACGACGAAATCCACGGAACGCACGTATCGGGTATCATCTGTGCCCTGCGAAACAATGGAAAAGGAGTAAACGGGGTCACTAACCACGTCAAACTCATGCCTGTACGCGCTATCCCCGACGGTGACGAATGGGATAAAGACGTGGCATTGGCTATCCGCTATGCAGTGGACAACGGCGCCAAGGTCATCAATATGAGTTTCGGCAAGAAGTATTCCCCGCACAAAGAGTGGGTACTCGATGCCATCAAATACGCTGCCGACCACGATGTGCTTATCGTCAAAGCTGCCGGAAATAATGGAATGAGTGTGGACGAAACCTTGCACTATCCCACCGATTCACCGGATGACGGTGATATTGAAATAGCTGATAACGTAATTTCGGTAGGGGCATCCAGCCAATTCCTCGATGAGAACATTTGCGCCTCTTTCTCGAATTACGGAAAAAAACGTGTGGATGTTTTCGCTCCGGGATTACGCATATATAATACGTTCCCGAAAAACGAATACAAAGCCATCAGCGGTACCTCCATGGCTTCACCGCAAGTAGCCGGTGTCGCTGCATTGCTGCGCTCGTATTTTCCACAACTCACTGCCAAAGAGGTAAAGCATATCATCATGAAATCCGGTGTGACCTTCGACCATACTGTCAAACAACCCAACGAGGACGGGGAAACGGTAATGGTGCCTTTCTCATCTTTGTCCCGTACCGGGAAATTGGTCAACGCCTATGCCGCTGTACGTATGGCGGACGAATACGTAAAGAACAAAAAATAAAGCTTGTCATACAATACAATAAGACGCTGCTACGCAGCGTCTTATTTTTTGATTGAACGGATACGACACATAAGGAGAACGAATACGGGTAATCATGGTAAAAAAAATCATCATATTCGCAATTTTGGTGATAGCCGTTCTGTTTCCCATGCCTGAAAACAACCACCCCGCCGGAGAGAACAGTATGTTCCGCGCATACAAGGTTCCCGGCGAAGTGAGTGAAATATTACGGCGCTCATGCAACGACTGCCATACCGGACAGACCCGTTATGAATGGTACCACAAGGTAGCCCCGCTCTCATGGGGGGTATATGCGCATATCAAAGAGGGGAAAAAACACTTGAACTTCGACAAATGGATGGTGTACAATCCGTATCAAAAGCGCAGTATTTTCGACGATTTGCACGAAGTGCTCGACAAGCGCAACATGCCGCTCATCAGCTATATCATGTTTCACCCCGAAACACGCTTGGGTGATAAAGAAGTGGAAATACTGCGGCAGTGGTTCGAGGAATTGGAACGGAAAGAACTCAAAACGCCCTGAATCCCATGCATTCTGCAATTGACAGCGCAAGGCAATTGGTACAGGCATTGAAAGCCTATGGAATCAGGCGGGTAGTCATCAGTCCCGGTTCGCGGAATGCTCCCCTGGTCATCGAATTGAATGCGGAACCGTTTTTTGAACTTTTTTCCGTAGTGGACGAGCGCTCCGCGGCATTTTTTGCCTTGGGTATGTCCAAAACTTCCGGAGAAGCCGTAGCACTGGTCTGTACTTCCGGTTCGGCGGTACTCAATTATTATCCGGCGGTAGCCGAAGCATTCAACAGCGCCGTACCCCTACTCGTCGTTTCAGCCGACCGCCCTGCGCGGATGATAGGAATAGGAGAGGGGCAGACAATTTTCCAACACAATGTATTACAGCCACATACCTTATTTTCTACACAGATCGACGGGGAGGACGCGAAAGCTGACGCCAAATTGCTAAACAGGAGCCTGGATACTTTGGTATCCGCCCCCGGACCGGTACATATCAATATTCCGTTCGACGAACCTTTGTACGGAAAAGTAGCCCATGCGGGTAATCTGTTTGTCAAAGAAAATCATGACGGACACCTGAAAGAAAATCCGCCGCTTCCCATCGAACCGTTTACCACCCGTTGGAACACCACGCGAAAGAAAATGATTCTGTTCTCCGGGATAAGGATTTCCGGATCCCTCCGGGAAAATTTGTCAGAATTGGCGGAACGTCCCGATGTGGTATTGTTGTCGGAAAATACCGCTTCGTTCCGGCATCCCGGTCTGATAGATACCATTGACAGGCTGGTGTTTATGCAAGAAGAAGCGTTCGAAGAGTACCGCCCGGAATTGCTCATCACATTCGGTGGCGTGTTGATATCCAAGAAAATTAAATATTTACTTCGTAAATATCCACCTGCCATACATTGGCATATCGACCCGTGGCGGAGTTGGGATACTTTCGGTGTGTTGACACGGCATATAGCGGAGACACCGGCGGATTTTTTTGAACGTCTTACAGGCGCTACAAGAGTGCTGGACAGCGGTTATGCCGGGTTGTGGAAAGAGGAGTACCGCCGGGCAAAGCAGAAGCACGACATATACGCGTCCCGGGTCATTTACAGTGATTTTTGGGTATTTGACAGCATCCACCGCCTAATCCCGCAAGGTGTTCATTTGGAATTTTCCAACAGTACACCCATCCGGTATGCGCAGTTGTTTTCATGGATAAAAAATCCCGTAATACAAGCGAACCGGGGAACGAGTGGAATAGACGGAAGCCTGTCCACAGCAGTGGGTGCATCGGTGGTGTCGGCGGAACCCGTACTGTTTGTTACCGGAGATTTGGCGTTTTACTATGATATCAATGGATTGTGGAACAGTGCATTGCAGAAAAATTTTAAGATTGTCCTGATCAATAACGGAGGCGGAGGAATATTCCGGTTTATCCCCGGACCGGTAGAAAGCGGTGCTTTGGAATATTTCGAGACGCCGCATGAGAAAACCGCCCGCCATATCGCTGCACATTACGGTATGGTGTATCTGCAAGCGCGCGGCAAACGGGAATTCGAATTGAATTTTAAAGAATTATGGCAGACCGCTGCCCCGGCATTATTGGAAGTCTTTACACCTTCCATGGCAAATGCAGAAGTTTTGCGCGATTATTTCCAATTTATAGCGTTATGACACGTCCTCTGTCGTTCCGGACGAATGAGGGGGAATCTTTTCTATTAATACAATAGTAACAAACAAATCATCACCCTCACCCACCTTACCGTCAAGGACGTTACCGGGGTGGGGCATGCGGTAGATAGGGTCTGCTGAAAATCACAAGGGCAGAGCGTAAAGAAAATGCCCGGTGGGCATTTTTAGCGAATGAGCCAGCCTGCCGCGCGGGCAATATAAATACTTCGAATTGAATTAGTGTCAAGTCAAGTATATTCC